>NZ_JBFTSN010000372.1:0-6343 GCF_056400045.1 Paenibacillus sp. 01L418 | reverse complement strand
TTAGTAGGCACATGAGCGTTGCCGTCCTCGTACACCGAGTTGTTGCCATATCGCGGCCACTCATAATCGAAGTATGCCCAGCCGTATTTACGTTTGAATTCATTGTCGTTGCGGTTGGCTACTTGCTCCTTGCTCATGATGAAACGGCCTTCTTCATTTACCGAATAGGTGACATCTTTCTCACCCCATTGAATGAGCTTCTGATTTTCTTCGGTCAATAGGTTATCCCAATATTTAATGATTCGTATCGGATCCTCAGCGCTCACGGTAATTCCTAGCCCTCGGTTGTTTACAAAGGAGGGAGGATCGATATAGGCATCTGTTATGCTTTCGTCAAAGACAATGGGAAGCGCCACATAACGTAGGTCGTCATTGCCTGCCGCTTTCAAATTGTTGGTAGCATCGCCAATCTGCCAAGCATAGTTGACATATCCGAGCACGCGGCCGGACGTAAGTTTAGCGAGGTACTGGTCTTTGTTAGCAGTAAAGGTTTCCGGGTCAAGCAAGCTTTTCCGGTTCATCGCATTTAATGAAGAAAGCCAGCGCCTCTCATATTCGCTAGCCATATAAAGCTTGGCTTCATGAGTTTGCATGTCAACCATGACGTTGCCGTCGTTTGGATATCCGGCTAGATGCATCGGCTGATTGGTGATGGTGAAAAACTCGCCAGGGGTGCCAGCGAAAGTAAGGAAGCCAATCGTACCTTTTCCGTCTACCGTAGGGTATTTGGCTTGATACTTCTCGATCAGATCAAAATATTGATCAAGCGTTTTCACTTCCGGATAACCAAATTCTTTCAGTACACGTCTTTGCATCCAAAATGTACTGGACGCGTCCGGCTCCATCAAGTAGCCGTTTACATTGGCCGTGAAAGGAAGAATATAGATGTTTCCGTCCTCATTCGTGATCTTGTCCATATAATCGCCGTAGACACGCTTGATGTTAGGACCATACTTCTCAATCAGATCGTTGAGCGGGATGAATGCGCCTGCATCCAGAAGCTTAGAAAGCTCGCCTACTGGAGAGATGACATCAGGATAATCGCCGCCGGCGATCATGACTCCAGACTTTGTGCTTGCATCTCCTACTACATATTCCATCTTCCAATCGACACCTGTCTGACCTTGGAGGATCTTGCCGATGGTTGTGTTGCTTGCAAGCACGTCTTTATTCGTACCGAAAGCGAAGTAATCGTAGGTTACCGGTTCTGTACTTACCTCGCTTTTCGTTCCTTCTGCCGCTTTGTTTCCTCCTGCATCATTATTTGAGCAGCCAGCAAGGAGGATTGTCATAGCCGTTAGAACGGCCAGGCTGGATTGCAGCCATTTTTTGTTGMGCATTGCTGTATCCCCTTTCTCTATCAAAGTATTGTAAGCACTTTCAGTATAGAAGATAGTGTTTATGATTGTTATATAGCAAAGCTTAGATCGGTCTTTGAATAATTAAGTACTTATTGCTCGGAATTTATCTTTTTTTTTTCCAGCGGTAGACGCAGCATGATCCGTGAGCCTCCCCCTGGAGAACTGTCAATCGTGAAGCTGAACGATTCACCGTAGCATATTTTCAGGCGAGTAATGACATTTTTCATTCCGATGGAATCGCCCATAATCGCTTCCTCATGGAGATAATGATGAAGCTCGCTGATCTTCTCCTGATCCATGCCTACCCCGTTGTCTACAATAAGGAAGACAATCTGACCTTGTTCTTGCGCGATCTGAATCGTAATATAACCGATGCCTGGCACACTCTCAATGCCATGAATGCTTGCATTTTCTACAAATGGCAAAAAGGTCATCTTCGGAATTTCAATATCCAGCAAGGATTGATCCACCTCGATATGAAACTCTAGTTTCGTATCGAAACGGTACTTCTGAATTTCCAGGAAGCTTTCCATTAATTCAAGCTCCTCGCGAATCGTAACGAAGCTTCGCTTCCAAAGAATTGATTTACGGAAAATTTTCGCCATGTTCTGAATCGTCTTGGCCGTCTGCAGCTCGCCCTTCATCTGACTCCGCATTCGGATCGTTTCGAGCGCGTTGAATAAAAAGTGGGGGTTGATCTGACTGTGCAGCGCGTGCAGTTGAGCTTGTCTTTGGCTTAGCTCCAGCTCTTTCTTCTGAATTTCTGTAACATACACATCATTGATCAGATTCTCAATCCTCTCGCTCATTCGGTTGAACTCCACTGCAAGCTCGCCGACCTCATCCCGTTCTCGATGATAAGGAATACGTTCGAAGTTTTTGCCTTTTACGGATTTCATGTGTTTCAGAATCTTTTGAATGCGTGTATGGATCGAGCGGGAAACAATAACAATCACAATCGTAGGCACAAGGAAATTAATCCCTGCAAACCAAAGGATAAATTGCCCTGATCGCCGGACATCATATAAAATTTTCTCTTCATCCAATACTCCGTATATCGTCCAGTCTCCCAAATAGCGGTTGTTATGATATTGCTTGCTAATGATGATTGCCTTATTCGGTACGGGTATTTCCTTGAGACTTAGTGTCCGTCCTGTTTTGATCAGATCACTTGGTTGACCGCTCGACAGACGGCCGTATCGAGCTTGAGAAGACGGATCCATAAAGTAAAAATCCCCCTCAAAGCTGGATAAATCAAGAATTTGGTTAATGTATTTCATATTTAAGTCGATTTTCATGACATGCTCATAGGTTTCAAACCGGGGATCGGATAGCTTTTGAATAACGCTGATACTGTCGGACGTCACATACAAATAGGGATACGTGTTATTGAAATTTTCAATTTGATGATACCAATCCGTATTCCGCATCTCGTTCTCGAGCCTGATGATATGGCTCGAAGCCAGTATCGACGGATTGTCGCTCATAATCACAACAGAGCTGATGGATTTGTACTCCTTGTCGGCTCGGTTGAACAGATTGGATATGGCATTTAGAGACTCCACATAGTGGTCATGAGAGGCATGGAGGGTGTTTAAATGATTGTTGAGCTGCTTGTTAATCGAATACAGATAGGAAATACCTGCTGCATCTTCAATGACTGCCCCAAATTCGGCTTTTAAAAGATTTATGGCTTGTTCCGCATCTGTCGTTTTCTGATTTTTGATGTTAATGGTGGTCACATGATAGAACATCACGTTAGTCAGTACGATCGGTATGAATACGCATACAATATAAATGAAGACCAGTTTATTTCGGAGCTTCAGATGATGAAGCCGATAGTTGAGCACGGGGGAGCCTCCTTATTTTTTACCGATAATCTTATTCCGATAATCCGTTGGCGTCATGTTTTCCAGCTTTTCAAACTGGGCGGCAAAATAATCGGCATTTTGAAAGCCTACGAGATCCGCGATTTCGTACATGCGTTTTTTCGTTTGCCGCAGCAGCCGCTTGGCGTCCTCTATGCGAAGTGACAGCACATACTCATTGAAATAAACGCCGTAATTTTTGCGAAACAACTGACCGAGATAGACTGGATTCATATGGAATTCGGCAGCTATTCCTTTTAAATAGATGTTTTCTTTGTAGTGGCTGTCGATATATTTTTTCACTTTTTCAATACTGCCCTCGTTCTTTTCGCCTCGCTTCTCCGCGATATATTTAGCCGCTTCTTCTATAAACTGCAAGAAAACATGCCTTATCTGCTTCAAATTGCGGTATTTCATCTGCCAATTAAGCAATTCGTCCAACCATTGCAGATCTTTTTCGTTTCCTCCCAGCTGCCGGATGATATTGATGATAGCAATCATGATTCGCCTAATTGTATTCGTAACGGCACCTGGAGCGAAATGCCGCTCCTGAAAGGAAATAAAAATGGCATCAATGGCGGAGTGATAACCTTTCAGTTGATTGGCTTCAATCTCATAGATGAGCTTGCTATGCAGTTCTTCATCCACATCAAAGTAATATAAGGGCAGCTTATGCAGGTCCGATGCCATAAAGATGCCGTTAAAGCCTGCGGCAAAACGATAATTCAAGCATTCCTCGGCACTGGTTCCGGATTGAGCAATTTGTTTTAAATGGCTTGTCGAATGGCCTATAAACAAAGCTATCGTCGTTGCAAGCTCCGTCTCCAGCATGTCAAGCAGCATGGCGTAGTTCGTCCGCTCTGCATTGTTTTGCTCGTCCAGCCACAACTGAGGCACAATAAAGCCATATTGATTGTACGCGCGTACATGAATAAGCAGAGCTTGTCCCTCATGATGAAAATATTGCTGGAGTGCCGTTTGCAGTGCTGGAAAATAGTCAATTGCCCCTTGAGGCAGCCTATCTTGTATTTCTGCAATGATATACGTATAGGAAGAGGAGAGTGGAAGTTCCAGCGCATGGGCAATCCGCGCCATCACTTGCTCGCTTGGTTCGGTTTGCAGCAAACTTTCGATGACGGTTTCGATAAGCGGCTTTTCTCTCGTTATCGATAAGAGCTGTTTTTGATTCAGCGAATTGGCTATTTTTTTCAAAGTGGATGTAAACTCCTGTTCATCAACGGGCTTCAGGATATAATCCGACACATTGTAGCGGAAGGCTTGCTGAGCATAAGAGAAATCGGGGTACCCGCTTAAGATAATAAACAGCGGTTGATGCTCGCATTCCGCTTTCACCTTTTGAATCAGCTCCAGACCGTCTAGCACGGGCATGCGTATATCCACAATGACGAGGTCCGGGGTCTGTTGTTCGATAAGGTCCAGTGCTTGCTTCCCATTTTCCGCTTCGCCACAAATTTCAAATTGCATAGACGACCAATCCATCAGACTTATTAAGCCCTTGCGCACAAAAATTTCGTCATCCACGATCAGCACCTTATACATGGTTTTTCCTCCTTTGAGATACAAACTACGGCCTTAGCTACGGCTGTTTAACTACAGCGATTCTTTCGGTAATGATGCATTCCCTTGCAGGCGTTTAAACGTTGAAGGCGAAATTCCCTTATATTTCTTGAATTGCTTTGAGAAGTAGCTAAGCTGCTGAAAGCCGTTTTCGAGAGCTGCCTGCAGCATGCTGCACGAGCCGGATTGGATCATCAGCGCGGCGCTGTTGACGCGGAGCATATTAATATATTCGAGTGGTCTCATATCCGTCAGCTCTTTGAACAGCCGGCATAGATGGGACGGCGATATGGAGCCGATGGATGCCAGATCGTCGAGCGTGAGCGAAGATTTGTAGTTTTTGTTGATGTACTCCAGCACTTGAATCATGTTTTTCCACTTGTTCGTGTTTAAAGGATTGGCGCGTTCGTATAGCTGCTTTGGAATCAAATGCGGGTAGAGAACTGYGAGAATCATATAAAGCCGTCCTTTGACACCAAGCTGAAATCCTTCGCGTTCGACGCGGTATTCCGTGAGCAGATCTTCGATTCGGTCGATCAATAGACGATCCTGCACTCGCCGTCGAGTCAACAGGGAAGGGAACAAAAGATCTCCTCGAAGAAGCGGATTCAAACATTGCTCCTGACAGAAATCGGGATGCAGGGCGGATAGCCAGGATAGCTTGAATACGATAGCGGTGTAGGAGCAACCGTAAGCGGAGTTGCAATAGCCGCTGTGGAGTTCTGCCGAATTGACGATCAGACAGTCGCCAGCCTGCACATGGATCTCCACATGGTTCACGGAGAATACGGCCTGTCCCGCTCGAATATAAATCAACTCGATTTCCTCGTGCCAATGCAACGGAAGAATAGACTGATTTCCCGAAAGATAATCTACGTTATAGACGGCGAACGGAAAGTCAGAGGAGCCGTGCAGTACTTTTTCCAGAAGACGGTATTCCAGCAAAGATATTCACCACCCTATCAATATTGAGTTAATTATAAACAAAATAGAGTTATAAGTTAACTTATAATATCAATTTCGTGGTAATGCAGAGGATTAGAATTCAGTATACGAAGGAAATGAATATTTGCTGTCCTTTTGCACCAGTTAATGATTAGAACTGCATAGGTCATGTTTTAACTTTACAAATGTTTATAGTTGCATGCGATTAGATATAACAAATCTCAGTTAAAGTAAACATACTTTGTCGAAAGGGGATTTGTATTAAATGAGTAGAGTACGAAAAAAAATGTCAAGGTGGATGACGGCAATGTTGGTCTTGCTGGTAGCTGCCACCGGAATTGTAAAGCCTATGCCGGCTCAAGCAGCTCCACCCGCGGCCATTCCGTCGCAAATCACATTGGCTATAGGCGGAGGCGCAGCCGATGGTAAAACGGCTATGGCTTTCAACTGGGTTGCGGATGCGACGGTTAACACATCAGAAATTGTTTACGGTACTTCTCCAGACTTGGCCGGCGGTACAACAAAAAGCGCCGAAGTTGCCACAGTCAATGCTTCAACTGTGACTGGCAGCGTTCCGGACAACAAGCTGGT
>NZ_JBFTSN010000371.1:0-6398 GCF_056400045.1 Paenibacillus sp. 01L418 | reverse complement strand
ATTAGGTAGTCCGGTATATAAAAAGTTTGGTTTTATTGAAGCAGATTATTGGATGGAATTAAATCTTTAGGCAATTACAAATACTCTAATGCCGCGAAAATCGTGGCTTTTTTATTTTGTGGGATAAGGTTCCTCTCAAAAACAAATGATAAGAACTTTATCCCATTCCAGATTTTGACAAGAACTTGAACTCATTCCCGATAGAGTGCAGGGAGAAGGTGAAGAAGATAAACATAAAAGTTGTAAACTGAACTCACTAATTAAGCTAACGGGCAGGAGAGTTCAGCCAATAGTTTGAGAAATTTTTAAGTACCCTGTGAAATGGAAATCGTACACATAATAACAGCAATTCCCTGGAGTTTAAGCTTCAGGACAGAAATTGCAGCGGTTGACCGTGCAAAATGGTTATGACTAGGCATGCGTATAGTCAAGTGGTTATTCATCTACATAGTATAAGATACACTTTCATGTAATATCATGAATATCTTCCGTTAGGAGTGATGTTATGGTTCAAATGCGAAATATAGGACCCATGAGACAACCGCCGCAGTCACCTCCTCCCGCATTCATCCCGCCGAAACCCGCTGTTTCTTATATCGTCGACTGCGTTTACCAGTACACTTATATTTGGCTTAGGTCTGGCGAGAACTTCTGGTTTTATCCGACATCTGTCGATATGGACGGTGTTGCTGGGTATAGATGGAGCGGATCATACTGGTACTTCTATGGTATCGATCCGCGATTCATCGATGCCGTATCGTGTCCTCCGATTCCTACCCTTTTCTGATCACTAAAATCAGAGTGCCAGTGGTACTGTTTACTCACCGCGCTCTGTTAGTGATACTTAGGACATCCTCGAAAATAAAATATAATCCAGCGCCTTTGGCTCGCCCGATGTTGCCTCCAAAATGCGTTTCTGCGAGACGGTAGGGGACAATCGGGAGGCACTCAATTTGCTGCGCTGGCGGGGTTTGCAGTGTTTCTAAGTGTTGAGCCACTGAATAACAAGGTGGAGAAACCTTCAGAAGTAGCCAGTATCATTTTTGAAAACAATCTCTTACCTCGTTGAACTAACGGGTAACGATAGTTGAACAATCATGGAGCAGTTTGCTGCGGCAGCTGCTCCATTTCTTTGTTAAGCTAACGGGCAGGTTAGTTTAATAGAAAGGAAGTATTTGATAGTCAATAAAATTGATCGTTGAGTTGTAGTGTATAATAAATGAAGGGGTGATAGAGATGCTTTTTTTAACCGCACTTTTGCTAATAATTGCTGTAGGTTATCCAATCTGGGATTATTTTTATATGAAAAAGGTCGAACAAAATCTTGTGAATAAGCAGAAATTGTTCATTGGAATTATGATTACTCAATGGTTACTGGTCATAATTGTATTTGTCTTTTGGGTAATTACACAACGTTCCCTAATCGACTTATTTTTTCTTGATAAACCCTTATTTCCTTTTCAATTAGAATTTTTATTGGCTGCTGGATTAGGAATAGGTATTTGTATTGGAATGTTTACTTTGATTCTTATCTTTTCAAAAAAATTAAGAAAAATATTATCTGATGCTCTATCTGATGAAAGCATTCAATTTTTGTTACCCTCAACAATTAAAGAACGTTTACTTTTTCTCTTAGTAGCTATTTCTGCAGGAGTCTGCGAAGAAATCATTTTCCGAGGAGTGGTAGTATATTATTTAAATCATCTTCCATTTGAACTGTCTGTCATCACAATTGGTATTGTTTCTAGTTTGCTATTTGGAATTGTTCATTTATATCAAGGTTGGAAAGGGGTATTACTTACTACCTACTTAGGTGCTATTTTGTTTCTTCTTTTCGTGGGAACAGGCGTCTTATGGATTCCAATCGTCTTACACATTATTATTGATGCGAAATTTGTATTTTTGCCAAATAAAAAGATGCCGTAAAATTAATTAAATGAGTATTTGATTGAACTAACGGGAACGATAGTTGAGTAATACTCATTGATGAGCAAGGGCTAAGGTATCCTGCTCTTTTTATTAAGCAAACGGATAGGATAACCTGGTGGTCATTCCGAAAGAACTAAAGTTCTCCGTTAGAGCTAACCGTTGTATGCAAGCAGTAGTAACTTTTTTTATTTCCGCAACTTCTGACAAGTGTATCTTTCAAAACGCTATGACGGGTTTCGCTATTGCCGTTTGAGGGGATTGCGGAATGCGACTATGCAAGCGCTCATGACCGCAGCCGTGCAGAACATGAAAAAGATTGCCCTACTCCTAGAAAGGAGGGCAATCTAGGGAATATTCCTTTAACCTCTCTTCAAACCGTGTCTTAAAAAAAGAGAAACCCATTGCATCGGAAAAAGCTTGGGTTTCTCTACAGCTTACAATTGATCATATAAGATCAATTGTCTTTATTCATATTTAGGTACGAATGCTTTGGGCGGATGAAACTCTGACAAATAGCTTGTCAACATTTCCAGCAAAACAACTCGAAATCGTATGTTATAGTGAGTCTGAAGAAGGATGAGCCGAGAACATTAATACAACGTTTGTAAAATGAGATACAAAGTAGCATATCGATGAAGGCGATGCCCATTCAGCATTTCATTTTAACACGCGTCCATAGACAGCTTAAAAAGCTGTCCCTCTAGGTATTCCGCCTTGTGTGACAGACCTTAGCAAAGATGCAAGCCACTGATCTTATAAAGTTAGAATATCTACTCCCAGAGCTGGCAGCGTCATCTTCTGTTCCGATATCTCGCTCGTCAACAAGCTGCGATAGGGAACATCGAGAGTAACCTCTCGTTGCTCATTCGTCAAATTGATCAGGAACAGGAAGCTTACCTCACCCTTCGTTCTAATCGACAGCTCCACACCTTCTGGCAGTTGGAGCTTGGGAGCCAAGCCTTTTTCCTTCAATATCCCTTCGAACAGCTGATAGAAATACGATGGCTCCGGCCAAGTGCCGACATAGTACACTTCACCTTCACCAAGMTTATTGACAGTAACTGCCGGCACACCTTCGTAAAAGTCGTTGTCATACCAGGCAATCGGTTCTGCTCCTCGCAATTCCAGCAAATCACACCATTGCTTCGCAGCGAATGTTTGTCCCTCCGAGTTCCGTATTCGATGTTCGCTGTTGCCGATTGCATCATATTCACTCACGACAACACCCGCCGCTTCCGCAAGCAGCCCTGGCAGAGGCAGCATCTCACATACATTCCTCATGTTCTTCACGCCTGTCCGATTGGTGAGGACGACCGTGCCACCCCCGGCTGCGAATCGCTCCAGCCGCTGCGCTGTTTCTTCACTTAACAGAAAGAGGGAAGGGACAATGACCAGCTTGTAGCCATCGAGCTCCTCGGTCCAGTTGATAACGTCCGTACCGACGCCCATTTTCAGAAATGCATTGTGCATAGAGGACAAGTTGTCCATATAGTGCATCCCCCCTTCCGCTTGCGCCTGAAGAGAAAGCGCCGTATGCTGATCATGCGAATGCAGAATCGCAACCTGGGTAACGATTGTGGAGCCTGCCAGTAGTAATCCTAGCTGGTTCACCTCGCGAGTAAGCTCCGCGAACTCCCTGAACCTGCGTCCAGGAACATTGCTATGGTCGATGAGTCCATGCCAGAACTGTTCGGCTCCGACGGCAGCACTCCGCCAGCGGAAATGGACGACCATATCGGCGCCGCGGGCGATTGTCTGCCAGGAACGAGCTCGGATCAGTCCGGGATAAGGGGTACGCTGAATTGGCATCCAGGCGCCTTGCGCTCCGCTCAACTGTTCCATTACCCAGAAATTGCGGCGCTTTATGCCGCGAACCAAGTCCAGTGTCAGCGCTCCGTTCCTCGGAAACCGATCGCCATGATCGCGATACAGCTCATTCGGATAATAATCGACAGAGGCGAAGTCCAGCTCTTTGTAGAGATCATAATAGTCCAGGCTATTCGGGAATTGCCACATGTTATGCGTCACGAATTTGCCTGGACAGTTTCTGCGTAGAATTTCAAGCTGCCATCCCAGCAGATAGCCTACGCTGTCCGAGCAGAATCGCTTGTACTCCAGAAGATAAGAAGGGTTCATCGGCTTGCTGGTACCGAGCGGCGTTGTTACCTCGGCCCAACTGCTGTACTCTCCGCTCCAGACGACCATGCCCCACTCCCGGTTTATCTCTTCCAGACTGGAATAACGCTTCTGCAGCCAAGCGACAAATGCACGATTACACGTATCACAATGGCATTCCTGGTAGTGCATCTCGTTATCGATTTGCCAGCCAATGACGGCGGGATGCTTCGCATAGCGCTGTGACATCACTTCCACAAATCTAGAGCCCAGCATTCTCAAGGAATAGCTGTTGTTGCAACGATGTCCACGCACACCCGGCCGGATGATTTGACGTTGCTCATCCATTGGCAGCACATCCGGATAACGGGCTGTCATCCAGTTCGGTGGCGTATTGGTAGGTGTGCATAACACGATCTCCATGCCGCGTGCGGCGAATACTTCTATAGCCGCATCCAACCATTCAAACCGATAATGACCCTCGGTCGGCTCCATTCGGCTCCAGGCGAACTCCGCGAATCGTACAACTGCAACACCCGTCTCTTGCATAAGCGCAGCATCCTTCTCCCAAAGCTCGGGAGTCCATTGCTCTGGATAATAATCAATTCCGATCTTAATCGTCATCCTGTAATCTCCTTTGTTCATCAATATATTGCGATTATATGATATATTAAGTGGAGTTAAAATCTTAAATAATTAATACAGTATAATAATATTAAGATAATAGGAGAGTTGGTCGCATGCCTCATCCCAATCTCGCTTTCCCAGTACTTTCCGCTCGAGACAAGCTGCTCCCTTTTTATTTGCTTGGCATTGGTCTGCATCATGACCAGGAGCATATTCGCCGAGACCCAGGCATTCTCGATTATCAGTGGATTCAATGCCGCAATGGCGAGGGCAAGCTCAAGCTAAGCGAAACGGAGTATATCGTCAAGCAAGGCATGGGCATGCTGCTGTTCCCCGGTCAGAAGCACGAATACTATGCTTTGTCGGGGAACTGGGAAGTCGACTGGATTATCTTTGATGGCAGCGGGTCAGCGAGCTTGTTTGAAACAGTCGGCATTGTAGACACATGCGTATTCGCGCTCGCATCGCCCGAATACCTTTTATCCCGAATGCGGGAGTTGCTGCAAGCTGCCCTTACGCCGCAAAAGCAAACGTTAAGCAATTACTCCTGTTCCGCCATCCTCTATACCTTATTGACGGAGATTATTCAGCGCGTCTCTGTCGAGGGCAGCGATACCGTCGGGCAGCAGTATGAGCGGTTAAAACCGGTCATGGATTACATTGACCAGCATTATGCCGAAGAGATTGCTTTGCATACGCTCGCCGGACTGATGTGTGTCACACCGGAATACTTCTGCCATTTGTTCAAGAAGACGACAGGCATTCGCCCTATCAGCTATGTCAATCAGGTAAGGATCAACAAGAGCAAGGAACTGCTGCTCGACAATGTGCAGCGCGGGATGCAGGACATCGCTCATCAAGTTGGCTTCGAATCTGCTAGCTATTATGGAGCTATCTTCAAGAAGCTGGAACGGCTGACACCTGGTGCCTTCCGCCGTAGCTATCAGAAGTCGTAACRTATGTGCTGTCTAATTGCGTTCGGGGAGTAAATGTGTATCTAGTTAACTTGGAAGCAAATTCATTGGACATAAAAATCGCGTTATCCAAATGGGATAACGCGATTTTTTTAGGATTTCAGTGAAATGCCAGCTTTGCTTGAGCAGGCATTAGGCTAAGATTACCTAAAGCACTCTGCTAGGAAGATGCGGAAGAACAATGTAATGCCATACTGTATGCGTATATAAGTTTCGTCAGCAGCCTCAACGCGAACAACTTCTTCTGTAGACAAATCGGAGATTGGAGCAGAGCCCGGGAGTCGAATATATTTGACATGAATTCGAAGATACCAACGTGCATGCGAGACTTGATCCGGATCCGGGTTCCGGGGTGTTTATGAGCAAGATGATTAAAACGATCTGAACTGCAGGAGTTTCCATTTATTTCGAACAGTGTTGCATTAGCGTGGTTTTTCGAAAGCGAAGCAGAGACCAATTTCATCTTATTCTAAGAGTAAAGGAGTTAAATATTTAAATGACTGTAACAGTAACGATACATTAAAGATCAGAATTCGCCTGAGAATATGAATGCCTTTTTGGTAAGAGCATTTAACTCTAAACAGCTGGTTTATATAAGCAACAAATATCAGAAAAAAGGCTTGGTAAATCTCTTTAACAAAGCAATGAAAATAGCCATTAGACAAAACAAAAAGATGATCTGGCTAGGAGTTTGGTAAAAGAATGAGAATGCTATTGATTTTTATAAAAAATGGGTTTTGTTCAAACGGGAGC
>NZ_JBFTSN010000370.1:0-6450 GCF_056400045.1 Paenibacillus sp. 01L418 | reverse complement strand
ATGTAAGGCTACATCAATAAAAAGAGCAAACGTTGCAGCAGCGTTTGCTCTTTTTATCTTTACAACGCACAAAAAATGATGACTGTGGTTCCCCCATTATTTAGACTGCGAATTGTCACCATACCATTTCCTAAGCAAATTAATATGAGCTTGATGATAGCGGCTATGGTCAGCCATATGCCACAAACCCCAACGTATCGTTRCACGCTTTTCATTTTCATGTCCAAAAGTAACAATTTTATCTAGATCAGCCTCTGTTAATTGTGCACATGAATCATTTAACATTTTTAATACATCATCATATTTGGTCATTAGTGTATTCAAAGATATCCCTTTGACCATAGGAAGTCTATTATTTTCATCTATCATGGGGCCATATAATTCCTTTAATGACAGTGGAAGTGGTTGCCCCTTTAATCTATAAACCCAATTCAGATCAACATACATGATGTGTTTGATTAACTGAGCAGTACTATTAAAACTGTGATCAGGCCCCTTAAAATCCACTTCTTCTTGTGACATGCCGCCAGTAATTAATTGCAGCCGTTGATTATTCTCTTTTACAGCGGAAAATAACATTCCCACAATAGGTGTCATATTCGCTTCACCCTTTAAATCGTAAAGCATTCTAATTCATCCTCCCTAGCTTAATAAGAACTGCGAACGGTTTGATGTGAAAATTAACATTGCCGATAAGCATAGAGTATAATAAAACTACTAAACAACTATGAAAACTAATAAGGCTCATCATCATGAACATCCGGCATTACACCCTGACATTCGGATAACGTACACGTTAGTCATAGCGAGAGGAGATTGTATGCCACAAATTAAGAGAGTTCTCAGAAGCAAATGGCTATTATGGACGACCGGCATTGTTTTAATTATGATTATTGCTTTCTCTACGGTGTCCTTTCTGTTGGTGAACTCCGTTTCYGCTGCTTTTGAGACGGGCAGCGTGGAAGAGAAATATGCATCATCTGGAGAATACGATGTAGAGACGAGCGAGATCTTAGACGAACATGGTGAAAAGCTGTATAAAGTCTACTCCCCAAAATCACAAGATTCGATGCATCCTCTCATTGCTTGGGGCAACGGAACAGGAGCGCTGCCTGAGCAATACGATGAACTTTTTAACCATTTAGCTAGTTGGGGATTTGTAGTTATTGATACTTTTAGTACAACAACTGGGACAGGAAAAGAAATTGTTGCCTCTATTGATTATATGTTAGCACAAAACGATATGCCCGGCAGCCCATTCTATCAACGAATTCAAAAAGATCAAATAGGTGCTGCAGGTCATTCTCAAGGCTCCACAGGTGTAATTAACGCGCACACCAACTTTGAACATGGCGATCTCATCAAGACGGTTGTTTCAATTGCGCTCCCGAAGCTGAAATATTGTGATCCAGAGGATGTTTACGACACATCCGCGATAAAGGTACCTTTTTTTGTAATGAGTGGAACGCGTGATTTTATTATCTCTCCTTCATCCTCCAACAAGGTGGAGATTAGTAAAGCAAACCCACATATTCCGGCAATGATGGCGATGGCTAAAGGAGCGGCACATACGGCGATTGAACAAGATGGCGGTCAACATAGAGGATATCTGACCGCATGGATGAGATATCGGTTAATGGACGATTCACAGGCTATGGCCGCCTTTATGGGCAAAGACGCTGAGATTTTAAAGAACCAACGCTGGAAAGATGTTTATTCAGCAAACATGCAGCAATAATAGCTTTCATAGCGTATGTGCTTTGGTTTATCAATTAAATATTGGCTGCCTCAAATCGTAGTTAAAACTATTTGACTTGAGAGCAGCCCTTTTCTATTTAAATGGGGGTGTTTACATAAGAAATATTTATGAACGGATCGCTTGAATATATACAGATTCGCCATTGAAGGAGGAAAGTCTGCCCGATTCATCAGTTTGGATAATGAAAAAATCCTTCATCTCCTTTGGGGTTTGCAGCATTTTTGTCTCAAGTAAAGCCTGCTCCGCTTCTGGAAGATCGGACCGTTCACACCAATCTTGGAATTTAAACGGTTTGGGGAAACGAACCATGATGTCAAGGCGAAACCCGCTATTCTCCAGCAGGTTAACCCATTCAGACTTTTTCCAGGCACGAACATGGCTAGGGTCCCTTTGCTTTTCAACCTTATTGTAAAATTCATCAAACGCATCATTCTCAGGAGCAACATTGTCAATTAGAAGCAGCTTGCCACCCGGCTTAATGACGCGGAATGCTTCGGAAGCGAAAGCAGGCACATTCGGAAAATGATGTGCTGCAATTCGGCAAGCTACCAAGTCAAAGGAAGCATCGGCAAATGGGAGCAGCTCAGCATCCCCCTGTACGAAGTCGACGTTAGAATGTCCATTTCCATGAATAAATTCCGCAGCCTTCTCTAACATCTGTTCTGTCAGATCGTAAGCAATCACATGGCGGACGAGCGGTGCAAGCGCATTGGCCACATGCCCGCCTCCTGTTGCAACGTCAAGTACTTCCATCTCCTTGTTGTCTTGGGATGACGAAACAAGAAAAGCCAAATCTTCGCCTTTGGCATGGCGGCTGCTTGTTACATATTTTGCAGCATTTTTTCCAAATTGCTTCTGTACTTGATCTTTTATTGATTCTCCCATTGCTGCTCCTCCTTTTGTAAAATGAGTATTTTGTTTCATTGTATGAAACACCATTTCATATTGTGAAACTACTTTCAATTTATCATAAGTTCCTGAGGTTGTAAATGCTGCTTTTGCCGTCCGTAATGTCAGAAGAAAATAAAGTGTTAGACTGGGCTTGRCCATTACGAACGGGAAGCATAGTTAAATAACTATGGATAATTATTATATTAAGGAACGTCAAATAGCCCTCACATATCATCAAGTTGAGGGCTGCTCTATGTACCTAAAGGAAGGATTCCTGACCTTTTTTTGTACTTGTTCCTGGCGGGAGCAAGTTTCCTTTCCATTTCTGACATTTATCTAATAAATAGCTTCATCGTCTTAACATAAAACGGATTCACCATGTAGCCGGTCGGGTTTACTGAATGCCTTTTGCCCGTGTTTAATTGATTGATTTTTTCCATTTCTTCCACGGTTAATTCAAAGTCGAATATCTCGCTGTTTTCTTTTATCCTTATGGGGTTTGAAGATTTAGGAATCACAATAATCCCCCGCTGCAGATGCCAGCGCAAAATGACTTGCGCCGTCGACTTTTTGTGATGATGGGCGATTTCGACTAACTCCGGGCGCTCCAGTAGTGCTTTATTGCCTTGCCCCAACGGTCCCCAGGCCTCATGCGAAATTCGATGCTGGACAAGATAATCGTGCAAATCGTTTTGTGAAAATTCCGGATGGGTTTCGATTTGGTTAATCATTGGCGAAATGCTGGAATGCTTCATGAGATATTCAAGATGATTGATCTCAAAATTCGCAACGCCAATAACTTTGATTTTGCCTTCAGAGTATAATTCCTCCATCGCCTTCCATGCTTCCACATAATGAGGACCGGCAAAATGAATCAGGTACATATCAAGATACGCCACTTTTAGTTTTTTGCAGGTTTGTTCAAATGCTATTTTCGTCGCTTTATAACCGAGATCYGTCGTCCACACTTTTGAGGTGATAAAGAATTGTTCCCGGGGGATCCCGCTTTTTTGAATCTCTAGGCCGAGTGCTTCTTCGTTCCCATAAATTTTAGCCGTATCAAAATGACGATAGCCGGCACGGATCGCCTCACGAATAGCCCTTTCAAAATGTTTCCCTTTTTTTATTTTATACACTCCAAAACCCAATTGGGGAATTTTAATACCGTTCACTGCTTTGATTACCATGTTCATTCTGGGGTTCTCCCTCCTCGCTTTATAAAAAGTAATGCTCATGTGTCATTCGCATTGCGAAAGCAGCATCTCGATTTCATCCACAAGATTTTTCAGCAACTTGAGCTTGCTTGTGACGTTCAGACGATAATAATTCATGGTTCCTTCTTTACGAACACTAATAATTTGCGCTTCCTTCAATAATCTTAAATGATGGGAAACAGCCGGACGGGATAGATGGGTTTTCTCCTTAATCTCTCCCACACGCATACCAGGATCTTGTTGTCCTTGAATCAGGGTCATAAGAATGGCTTGTCTGGTTTCATCACCGATTGCGGTCAGTACCTTTTGATTATTTTTAAATTCGTTTGCGAGATTAGCTGTGATTTCTTGGTTCACATCCACCCCTCCTTTCGAGATTCAAATGTTTAATTCTTTGAACAGATAAAGAGTATCACACCTTCCTTTTCCGACGCTATATCGGGAAAGAAAATCGAGACGCTTGATTCAACAAATTCAGTCTAGTACTTTATTTTCTTCGAACACATAAAGCGGTTCTGTTTTCTGCCCTGTCCTCGTAAAAAAAACAAATGCCAACCAAGAACATCTGGTTGGCATTTGCATTTGTTTCCTTAATAATCCCGTATTTGACTTCTATAATCTACATACTAGAGCGCACATACGAGTTAAGTCCGCTTCTTATATCTGTTTCTAACGAGAAAGATCACCAAAATGGCTAATAGAGAAATAATGATCACATTTCTCACTAAACCTGAGTAATCAGTATTCTCTCCTTTGAATTGTCCATCTCTGTTTGCTTTTATAAACTTCCCATCTTTATGTTGAACTGCGATCGCTTCATCTGTACTAATACCTTTAATTGAATAATATTTAGTGCCCTTCTTATATGAGTTAGAGTAATTGCCAGTATAGGTTTCCATATCTGAATATACAGTGACATGCCCAATCTTTTTATGTATATCTGTTACAAACTCATCACTTATTACATAAACATAACCATGCCAAACAACAAACTCATTTGCCCATGAAGTTGCTGATAAATTGCTTGGAAATAATAATGAAGTGATCAAAATAAAGAAAATTAAATGATTTCTCCTCATACAATACCTCCCTTTTAAAAAATCAATCGTTTCGAATTGATTACTTTAATTTCACGGCTGTCCTCCAAAAAGGGCAGCAATTAAGTATCCAATAAACATAAAAATAAAAACACTGATGGTCATTAGTGCATTGGAGATCATTCCCCATTTACTTCTTCCAAGAAGCCCAAATAAAAATCCTATAGGATTTATTAGAAAGGTGAGCAACCACAATTTGTACATATGCTCAAATAAAATATCAGTCAACCAAGCTGATAGACCTAAGAGTACACAGATAAATGATAAGACAATCCAATTTTTCTTCTTGATAATTGCTCCCCTCCAATACTCTCACTACGAACGAATTGTCAACAAAGTTATTTTGTACCATATTATACCTTATGTTAGACAATTACTTCCTCCTATTTCTATATTCCCGTTGAAAAATGAAAAAAAAGCGTAAGCACATTTGTGCCTACGCTCTTGCTCGTGTCATTTATTTTAGTTTATTAAACATTGGTTTTCCAATTAGTAAATATATCTCTCTTCAGTTTTGATAGCCCTGAATAACCCGATTGCGAATAAGCTATTTTCATGTTAGGTTTTATACTAGCGCCAAAAAGTCGAACAGGCTGCCTTATCCAAAATATTAAACTCGATTATTTTCTCAAGTAATAAGAAATCGACCGGACTAGCCCACGGGATACGTATCAACTCCTTGGTGTTGTCATAACCTGATTGCACAATTTCCTCAGAAAAATGATTAATGCCTGCTTTTTCAGGAGCAACAGCCATATGTTGTTTGGCTACGCTAAAGCCAATAATAAATGTGTCGTGATCGGTAAACATAGGCTGCTTCCAGGCGATTTTTGGCTTTAAATTTGGAAATTTCTTAGTTACCCAAGTTAACACTTCTTCCGTTCGGCTCCGATGTTGCGGGTTAACGATAGTTGCTAAATACTCTTCAAAAACTTCCATGTTGTGCCCTCCTAAAAATGATTTCCGATTGCGTTAAGTATATTTTCCATACTTGAAATATTCGCGAAGAAGTTAAACTATCCTGCATTTTTGTTTTATGCAGTCGTCAGAACTCCATTACCGGACTTTGTCCATCTGTAGGTTTTCAAGCAGTCGGACAGTATCATTATCCTGTCATGTACTCTCTATAAATGCTTAAAGAGGATGCAATTTTGCATCCTCCCTATTGACCATCAATATTTTAAACCTTATTTTTCAAGAAAACCTGTAGAAGGGTTCGTTATGAAGAAACCTTCTTCCGGCACATAAAAATATTGAATCCAAACCCCGTCTAATAGCGGTTCACGTTTATCTAATACAATTTCAATGTCTTTGTCTGTTTTTACAATTTCATCATGTTCAGTAGGTGTATCCAGCTTTATATCATAATGACCATGATCTCCATGATTCTGAGTATTTCAATGTCTTTGTCTGTTTTTACAATTTCATCATGTTCAGTAGGTGTATCCAGCTTTATATCATAATGACCATGATCTCCATGATTCTGAGT
>NZ_JBFTSN010000369.1:0-6455 GCF_056400045.1 Paenibacillus sp. 01L418 | reverse complement strand
GTTATGGGGAACGGAAGATCGTTATTATTTCATTGCTGCTGTTTCTATTGTTTTCGATCGCATACTTAGGTGTTTTTGGCTACGCGATGCTGCTGCTGGTTCGTTTTTTTCATGGCGRCACGTTCGCTATCGCAACTACCTCTACGAATACGACTGCAATCGGAATCATACCCGAGCATCGCAAAGGAGAGGGAATTAGTTACTTCAGCTTATTTATGAGCCTCGCGATGGTCATCGGCCCTTTCGTTGGCTTAACGATAACAACGCATGGCGGCTTTACAGCGATGTTCGCATTATGCGCGGTGTGCGCGCTCATCTCCTTCATCCTAGGCGCTTCAACAGCCAAGAAACCCGCCGCTGCCAAAGCTGAACAACCGATCATAAAAACGAAGAGCAAGCTGCATTGGCGCGATCTTGTAGAGAAGAAAGCTGTTCCCATTGCACTTAGCGGGTTTGTAGTCGCGTTCGCCTACAGCGGGCTCGTAACGTTTATGTCGGTTTATGCTCATGAACAGGCTATTGATCAATATGCCAGCTATTTCTTTGTGTGCTTCGGCATTATGATTGTATTGCCTCGTCCGCTTGTCGGTAAATTGCTTGATCGTGTAGGAGATCATGTCATTGTATATCCCAGCATCGTTATATTTGCCATCGGCATGCTGCTGCTTAGCCAAGCAAGCTCGCCCGTTATTCTGCTTGTTTCCGGTGCTGTCATTGGCCTCGGATACGGAGCCCTGCTGCCTTGCTTTCAGACCATAGCCGTGCTTGCTGCTCCGGCTCATCGCAGAGGGCTCGCTACAGCAACGTTTTATTTGCTGTTCGATCTTGGATATGGAATTGGATCCTACACGCTTGGCTCCTTGGCTTCAAGCTACGGGTACAGCGTTATGTATATACTTTGTGCCATTATAATTGCCTTATCTTCCGTCATTTATTTCACACTTCACCATAAACGCAAAAGATTGTTGGCGACATCAGACGATAACGCCTATAGCTCATCCTAGGCCTATCGTTAGCTGATCCTCAACAGGCAGCATAATTTCCACGACTGTTCCTTCGTTCATCACACTGCTAATTTGAAGCGTACCCTTGTGCGCTTCAATAATGCGGTTGCTGATCATTATGCCAAGCCCAGTCCCTTTTTCTTTCGTTGTCAGAAAAGGTTCGCCGATTTTTGAAATAAGCTCCTCCGGTATACCTGGACCGCCATCTATAATTCGGATATGAACGAAGCCATCCTCCAAGCTTGCAACCGTCACAACAACTTCGCCGCCCTGCGGCATTGCCTCTAACGCATTTTTAATAATATTTAAAAAAACCTGCTTAAGCTGGTCCACATTGCAAAATATACTCGGCCGTGTATGGTCAAAACAAACCTTCAACTCCACATTTATAAGAATAGCTTGTGTTTCCAGCAAAGATAATACACTTCGCAGTATCGGCTCTAGAGGCTCGCTGCGATAGTTCGCGAAATGCGGCTTCGCTAACGTCATAAACTCATTTACGATTAAAGTAATACGGTCAATTTCATTGGCCATAATTGAAAAATAATGCGGGTTCTCCGGGTATTTACTGCTTAATAGCTGCGTGAAGCCCTTTAGCGCTGTTAACGGATTTCGAATTTCATGCGCTACGCCTGCGGCAAGCTGACCAATTGCCGACAGCTTCTCCGAACGAATAAGAACCTCCTCCGAGCGTTTGCGGTCGGTCAAATCACGAATCACACTGAGCATGACATCCTTGCCCAAATAATTGTTAATTCGGATACTTGAAACTTCCACATCCAGTAATTTTCCGTCCGTACGAATAAGAACACGTTCCTCAAAAGGTGTTGCCTCGTCCGTCGACATAATGAGATGCATTTTTTCAAGCGATAATGCATGGTGGCTCTGATGAATAAATTCGAACACACTTGTACCGATTATCTTTGCTTCCGATTCAATTCCTAGCACTTCCAAAGCTAGCTTGTTCGCGTAAAGCACGATCCCTTGATCACTCATAATGATCGGCTCGGGAACAAACTTTATAATTTTTTGATACAACTTGGCATTTTCCATTAACAATTTTTCTTTTTCACGTTTAGGTGTAACGTCTTGAACGGTTCCAAGCAAGGACAGTTCTCCATTAAACATAATAACTGTACTGTTTCCCTCCAAATAGATGCGGCTGCCGTCTTTTTTTATTCCTTTACTTTTGATAGGGAATTGACTTAATCCAATACCCATTCCTTGTAAAATCTTGCTTTTGTGAATATTGATTTCATCCTGATCCATTAAATCGTTTATCGAGATGGCGTACATCTCCTCTACCGTATAACCATACATCTCCGCTAGATATGGGTTGGCATAAACAATCTTATCCCTTAGCCCTACGAATACACCTGCTACAACGTTTTCCATCAAGCTTTTATATAAATATTCCTTCTCGTGCAAGGAAGCTTCCATTCGCTTCTGCTTGGTTATATCATGAATAATAAGCTGGACAGCATTTTTACCATCAAATTTCACAGCTACTGCTCTCATTTCAACCTCTATCACTTGCTGGTCCAGACGAAGCAGCTCGTAATAGGTAAACGTAGAAGGATTAGCCTCTAGAATCAAATAGTTGATCATAGCTGGAAACCGCTCCATAAACTCGGGATGTATGAATTTGTTTATGGGGTCTCCAATAATATCATCGAAATTGCTAATGCCCAGCATAGTTAGCATTGCTTGATTAGCAAAAACAATATTATCTTCTAACACAACAATAAGCCCGTCAGGAAGCATATGAACTAAATGCTGATATCTCTCTTCGCTTTCCCTCAATTGTTCATTAACCTCGACGATTTTAATCCCCTCATCTCATCTCATTTCAACAAGCAGCTTCATCCTGTTGATTACTTTCAACATCTTCAGCCTTCTTCCTGCTCAACTTCAATTTTAAAATACAAAAAAACATTGCCGCCAGCAAATGTATCGATTAGCGGCAATGTCTATAAGAGAATCATTAATTCGTTTTACTACTCATTCATAAAGCCCCGTGCAGCTAAAACTCTAGCTGATGAAATGCTAACCTTTCACCCCAGCTACATTAAGTCCACCCATGATGTAACGCTGGAAAATAAGGAAAAATATTAGCGGCGGAACCATCGTAATCGAAAGCACCGCAAACTTCACGTTCCACTGAATCGTGGAGCCGGAATACACCACATATCTGAAAATACCTGTTGCAAGAGGATACATATCCTTCTCCAGCATAACAAGTGACGGCCAATAAAAATCATTCCATGTGCTGGAGAAATAGAAGATGATAAGTGTCATTAGGATAGGTACCGACAAAGGAATCGCGATCCGAATGAAGCATAGAAACTCACTAGCTCCGTCGATTCTGCCTGCTTCAAACAGTTCCTTATGCAATCCATCGAAGAAGTTTTTCATGAGCAGCAAATAAAAAGCATTCGCGCCTGCTGGAAGCCAAAAGGCCCAGTAGCTGTTTAGCAAACCTAAGCTTTGCAAGTTAAGGAAGTTTGGAATTAAATAAGTAGCAGATGGAATCATCAGGGTAGACAAGAAAAACAGCATGACCACTTTCTTGAAAGGTACCCGCATATGTGACAACGCGAATGACGTCATGCCAATAAAGACAAGGGCGAAAATAACTGTTCCAATAAAAATCATCAGCGTATTTTTCAAAAACTTAAGCATCGGAATAACATGCCATGCATCAATATAGTTATGCCACAGCCAATCCTTTGGGAAAAACGGCGCAGGGAAAGCAAAAAATTCCCCAGTCGTCTTCAGAGAGCTAAGCAGCGTATTCAGAAAGGGATACAGCATGGATACAATGATTATGCCGATAAAAAGCACCATCACTGCGTAACCCAGCTTTACTTGCCAACGTTTGAAATCAAATGACGAGATTATGGAACGCTCGGTATTTTTCATCCTTTTTCACTCCTATTCTGCACTTTCAGGTAGAAGAAGGAGAGCACCATCATAACGGCGAACATCATCGTACCCATTGCTGTTGCTTTGCCAAAATCCAAATAAGTGAATGCATTTCTGTTCATAAGCAGCATATAAGTTAAGGTCGCGTTGTCCGGACCTCCGGCAGTCATAGCCAGTTGTGCTTGGAAGCTTTGCGAGGTGTTTATGATTTGCAGTAAAAACATCAGAAACAGCAATGAGCGCAAATTAGGCAGTGTAATAAACTTAATCCGTTGCCATACGCTTGCACCGTCGATTTCGGCAGCTTCATACAGATCCCGCGGTATTCCGACGATTGAAGCCAAATAGATGAGCACCGCGCCGCCAAAGTTTTGCCACGTTTCCATAATAACGATCGAGATCATGGACATGCCTTTTGTAAAAAAATCAATTGCCGGCAATCCGATGCCCATCAGAAATGCATTAATTGGTCCGATCGGATCATAAAACCAAACCCACATGCCATATAGCACGATAGCTGGTATTACACTTGGCAAATAACCCGCTACGCGAGCTAGTCCTTGAAATCTTCTGAGCTCCGATACAGCAATAGCAACCGCAGCAGGCACCCAAAATCCAATGACTACGCAAAGTCCCATATAATACAGCGTATTTTTTATTGCGATATAAAAGTCACTTGAACTCGTAATATCGGTGTAGTTTTGCAGTCCAACAAAAACATTCCCTTTAACGAAATCCACCTCTTGAAAGCTGTACAGAACTCCCTTAATAATAGGAATCCAGAGAAAGAGCAAGAAAACGATAATTTCGGGAAGTACAAACAAGGCTCCCCACATATAGAGGTTCCACTTGCGCTTTTTCTTCGTGTTTATCGTTGATGCAATCGTTTGTGTTGCCATGGTTCTCCCCCTCCCAAGGTGCAGCGATACTTATGATCACTTCTAATGTGTAAAAAAAACGGGCCAATACCGAGGTTATTGGTATTGGCCCTTGGTGTCGCGGCTTTTTATTGAATCGTAATTTTGTCGTAGAATTCCGATTGGACTTTAGCTGCTGCTTCATCCAACACTTTTTTCAAATCAACATTTTTTGTCGTGAACACTTTTTGAATAACGTTAGCCATTTCTGCATAGAAAGCTTGTGTTTCATATTGCGGCTCCGGCTTACCATCAAGCAAAGCCATCAAAGCAGGGTCATATGTGAACACATTGTCGTGTTTAGCCAACATCGTATCCCATTTTTGACCGAACTCCGATTCTGGTGTCCAATAGAAAATTGTTTGTGGAATATATACTTTGTTTTCTGATTTACGTGTAGTAATTTCACCATCGATTGCATTAATGAATTCGTCAGTGAAATACTCGGAAGTCAACCAGTCAAATGCTGTTTTTTGCTGTGCAGCATCTGCTTTAGGGTTGATAACTTTGAAGCTGCCGCCTAGTACGCCAGTGTGTTTGCCGCCTTTAGTTACGGATGGGATTGGATAAATAACGACGTCGTCTTTGCTGATACCGCCTGTGTTGATGGCTGCATCCGCTGCATTGCCGCTTCCGCACATAACCATTGCACCACGGCCTTGGTTAAACAGGTTGAGTGCATCGCCGTAGCCTAGTGCCCAGTTTTTCGGAAGCACGTCAGCATCTTTCAACTGCTTGTAAAACTCCAACGCTTTCAAACCTTGCTCGCTGTTGAATGTTGCTTTTACTTTACCGTTCTCAACCGTTTGAATGTCGCCGCCCGCTGCAAACAAGAAGTTCGTCCAGTTCCAGCCTGCTTCTGTGCCTTTGCCCATTGGGATAAAGCCAGCAATACCTTTAGCCGGATCGTTTACTTTTTTCGCAGTTTCAATCAGCTCTTCCCAAGTCCAGTCAAGCGATGGAAGCGGAACGCCCTTTTCCTCGAAAATTTTCTTGTTAAGCGTAATTGTCATAACATAAGCATCTACTGGAATACCATAAATTTTACCGTCAACGGAGAACGGACCAGTCATAATTGGATTTAAATCATCTTTGTTTTTCCAATTTTCAATAAGGCTCGTAACATCAGCCGCCCAGCCTTTTTCAGCTAGAACACGTCCTTCTGTCAAATAAGCATTAAACTCAGTTGGCGCATTGTTAGCAGCCATTTTAATTCCGATTTCAGTTGGGTTGTACTGCCAATCGTCCGTTTTGATCGTTACGTTAGGGTTTGCTTTTTTGAAACGCTCAATTTTCAGGTTCAACTGCTCGATCGCTTCTGTTCTATCCGGCGGTTGGCCTTGAACTGTAATTTCTACAGGCTCTGCTGGTTTCTCAGTTGCTGGCTGCTCCTCTGTTTTGTTTACAGCTGCATTCGTTGCTTTTCCAGCATTTTCTACTTTCCCTTTGTTTCCGCCATTGTTACTGCCACTGCAGCCTGCCAATACAATCATTAGTACAAGCATGCTGATTACGATTCCCCTGATCTTCATCGTGTTGGTTCCCCTCTCAATTAGGTCTTTTGTTGCTTGCATCCTCATTATAAGTCAGCTTCTTCCCTCTACACGAT
>NZ_JBFTSN010000368.1:0-6467 GCF_056400045.1 Paenibacillus sp. 01L418 | reverse complement strand
CAATTATATTGAGAGAACTAAAAAGTTTATCTTATATATACCGAAAAGCTTAGACATTTTTATAATAAAAGGAGTCTTTTTTCATGGTAAATGAACAACATAAAAACGATCAAATGCTGTTAGAAGGCAGCTTTTGATCGTTTTTATGTTTTCAAATGGGGGCTAGCATCTATCATCAGAGTTCCAATTGCAACATTTCCGAGCGAAGAGTATTCAGCCGCTCTTTAGACTCAGTAACCGCTTCCTCATCCTTGCTCTCTAGCGCGTCAAACAGCATCGATAGCTCATAATCCAGCTCATAACGCAGTACAACCGCTCTTTCCTCAGCACGCTTTGATTGAAATGCTCTAATCATTTCTTCTATTGTAACGAAAGGCTTCTTCTGATAAATAATCCGATGTTCCATACCGGACACCTCCACGAGTCGTATAATCTCACCGAACATAATACTCTCAATGACGATTTGACGATCTTTAATGCGCTTCACAATCGCATGTCCACGTGTGTCATTAATCAGCTTTTCAATTAATTCTGACAGCTTCTCATCTTTAATAATGTAGTCCCCGACAATTTTGTAACGGTTCTTCATTCGCTGAAACTGAAGCTTAACGAGCTTGCGGCCAGTTCGAATGGATACAAGAAACTGCCCCTCCGTCTCACTCCAGTACAAGGAGTACCCTTCCTGAATAAGATCGCGGATGAGATTTTGGATTTGCCGCCGGTCAAATCGCAGCTCCAAATTGCAATATTCGACTTCATGGCTTTTGTTCACGGCAATCCCTCCCTTACCTCAGAATAGTTGACGAAATGTTCTGATAATTTGTTCTTACTTTTATCTTATACTCCATCTTATGTTATGGCAACTTGGATTATTGACTAATTTTACGCTTACAGCCGACTTATCTAAAAAAAGGGCGCGAGCGTCTTCATATGAAGCGGTCTCGCACCCTTTTGATCTTATATTCCATAGGCCTCCATGGATTTATCAAACCCATTTCATGCATATGTTTTCAACTTTAGTTGCGCAAAGCAAAAGCTATAGCTTCTTCTAGTTCTAGCTTTTGCGCTTCTAATTCGTTCCTTTGCTTAAGCTCTACGATTCCATCAGCAGCTTGTTTCCCTACTACAATGCGCAGTGGTATGCCGATAAGATCGGAGTCCTTGAATTTGACGCCTGGGCGCTCGTCACGATCATCGAGCAGCGTCTCTACCCCAGCCTCATGCAATCTTGCTGTAATATGCGCGGCCAGATCCATTTGGACCTGATCCTTCACTGATACAGGTACCACATGGACTTGGTAAGGTGCTATCGATTTAGGCCAAATGATGCCATTGCTATCGGAGTGCTGTTCAAGTACTGCAGAGAGCAAACGTGAAACTCCGATACCGTAACAGCCCATTATTAACGGCTGCTCCGAGCCCGACGCATTTAAAAACTTAGCATTTAGCGCTTCACTGTATTTCGTTCCCAGCTTGAACACATGGCCAACCTCAATGCCGCGGTAAAATACCAAACTGCCTGTCTCGCAACGCGGGCACCCGTCTCCTATTGCTGCATTTCGATAATCACCTGCCTGCACATCCGTCAAATGAATGCTTGGGATAACATTTCCGATATGATAATCCTGCTCATTCGCTCCTGCTACTCCTGATTTCATCGCAAGAACAGCATGGTCAGCATAAACGGGAATTTGCAAGGCGATCGGCCCAGCAAAGCCGGTAGGTGCGCCAGTTACCCGCTCTGTCGTAGCTTGATCCGCAAGCTCCAGATGTGCTACAGCAAGCGCATTTTTCACTTTTATTTCATTTACCTCATGGTCTCCCCGAACAACAACAGCAACCGGAGCACCGTCTGCAACATAAATCAGTGTTTTCATAAAAGCATCTGCTCCAAGGCCAAAAGCCTCAACAAGCTGGTCAATCTTCTTGATATCCGGTGTATGATATCGCACCAACGCAGTATCATTGTTCTGCTGTGTATTCGTTGTTTGTTCCGACAGCTTGTATTCAGCTTTTTCCAAATTCGCCGCATAGTCGCATGAATTGCACACAGCAATCGTGTCTTCACCAATATCAGCCAACGCCATAAATTCATGTGTTCCGCCTTCTCCGCCAATTGAACCTGCATCAGCTTCAACCGGACGGTAATTTAGACCACAGCGTGTGAAGATGCGATTATAAGCCTCGTACATGCTCGTATAGCTGCGATGAAGCCCATCCCAATCCTCATCAAAGGAATAAGCATCTTTCATTAAAAACTCTCTGCCTCGGAGCAAGCCATAGCGTGGACGCTTCTCGTCGCGGAATTTAGTTTGAATCTGATACAATGTCATTGGCAGCTGTCGATAAGAGCTTACCTCGCTGCGCACCAGAGCTGTAATCACTTCTTCATGCGTTGGTCCAAGCGTAAACTCGCGATCATGTCGGTCACGCAGCCGCATAAGCTCAGGTCCATACACATCATATCGACCCGATTGCTGCCACAGCTCTGCCGGCTGCATAGCGGGCATTAATACCTCTTGAGCTCCGGCTTGATCCATTTCTTCTCTTACGATTTGCTCGAGTTTTCTGAGTACTCGCCTGCCTAGCGGCAAATACGTATAAATACCTGCGGCAAGCTGTCTAATAAGACCTGCACGCAGCATTAATTGATGGCTGGCTGCTTCCGCTTCTGACGGCGCCTCGCGCAAGGTAGGCATTAAAAGCTTACTTTGTCTCATAATAGATAACCCTCCGATGATTAGATTTAAGCCATAAAAACAAAAAAAACGCATTCGTAAGGGACGAATGCGTTCGTGGTACCACCCTCAAATAGCCGCCAAATGATCTGGACGACTCTCAATAGATAACGGAATGAATATTCCGGCAGCGGAAGAAGAATACGCTTCCTACTGCAGCTCGCAAGATAGGGATTAATCAATCGTTCATAGAAGCCTTCCAGCCTTCGGGCTTCCTCTCTGATAGAAACGTTTGCTGATTAACATAGTCTTGGTCGACGCTGTTGCGATGTCATTAACTTTTGACAAATTTACAATACAACGATGATGAAGTCAAGCCAATTTTCAGGGCGCTTGCTGCTTAGCATTTTAGCTTGTTCGATTTGGCCTGAGCACGGCCGAACCAAAGGCAATCAGCACAGCAGCAAATAAAAGCAGGATAAGAAGCGGAAGCAAGACGTCACTAAAGCTGCCCCCGCCGCCTAAACGATCAATTGCTGTAAGCGCCCATTTTTGCGGAAAGAAATTAGCAAGCTTTTGCATAAAATCAGGTAGCATGGAAAGAGGAAAGAAACAACCGCTGATCATGCAGGACGGAGCGATGATAATGTTGTTGATTTGAGACAGCTGCGTGCTATTGCGCACCAGACCCGCTACCGCTGAAGCAAGGCCGACAATTGCAAGCAAAAAGAATTCTAATACGAGCAGCATCCATCCAAACGAGATACCAGGTGAATAGTCAAATACAAAATAAGTTAAGCCTAGAACAATGACAAGCTGAATCGTGCCCACCAGCATGCTGCCCATAAAATTTCCAAAAGCAATATCAAGCGAGCGAAGCGGCGCTGTGTACATCCTTGCCATGGTGCGCTGCTCTCGATCTTCCATAATGAAACCGATAGACTGGCTGACAAGCAGCATAACAAACATAAGGATGAGACCGATCATCGTTGGATCGGATACAATTTTGCCAAGCTCCATTTCCGTATTTACAAGGACAGCTTTAGGTGTGGCTTGCGCTTCCAGCAAAGCGGTCAGCTTAGATAAATCCACAGGAGATTCAGGGTCAGTCCCTCTTACAAGAGCGGCAGAGGAAGACAGCTTCTGAGCTTCTGTCTGAAGTGTAGCTTCAAGCGAAGCGTTCCAAAGCTGCGTATTCATTCGGTAAAGCT
Organism: Paenibacillus sp. 01L418; assembly: GCF_056400045.1. Classification (NCBI taxonomy): domain Bacteria; kingdom Bacillati; phylum Bacillota; class Bacilli; order Caryophanales; family Paenibacillaceae; genus Paenibacillus; species Paenibacillus sp. 01L418. The sequence goes on along the minus strand of NZ_JBFTSN010000368.1, from coordinate 2,578 downwards.
GAGCTGATGAAGGGCCTCCCTCCATCATTTTTGCTGAGAAATCCGAAGGAATATAGATCGCAGCATCCGCTTTGCCCTCTAGGACTCGATCCTTTAATTGCTGTTCATTCATCGCCGGCTCCGAATGAATCTCATACAATGGCTCTTTCTGTAATGAGGATGCCAAATATTCGCCTAATATTCCTGAGTCAGCATTATTCACGATAATAATAGCCTTATCTCTATTCGTACTAGCGAACAACCCTGCCATTATAGATAAAATGATCGCTGGGACAAGAACATTCATAATCAATCCGCGACGGGAACCCATGGTGCGTCGTACGAGATGTGCAGCAATTTGCAAACTAGGCATGCTTTCTCACCACCTTTGGCAGTCTAATGACTGCGATTATTGTTATGCCTAAAGCGATTGCTCCAAGAATACCGATTGCATTCCAAATCGTTGCTGAAGCTTCACCGTTCATGATGGCACGAAGCGTTTCATTAGCCCAATGATTGAGCGTCCACTTATCGAGACCTCCTACCATCTTCTCAATGCCTGTAATCATTCCGCCGCTAATAAAGGTCATGCTGAATACAATGATGCTGAACAGCGTTTGTGTCGTTTTTTTGGATCGTACGAAGGATGAGATCGAAATAGCAAGTGCAGCCCCAGCAACAGTCGTAAGCAGACAAGTCAGCGCAATAGCTCCAAAGTTATTTCCCCAATCGACACCATACACAAAAGCTGTAAATGCGATAATCACTGCCGCTTGCAGCGCTGCAAGCATGACTCCTCCTAAAATAATGCCAAACACAATGGCTCTAAATGAGCCTGGAATTGCGTACATACGCTGCAAAGTTCCCGCTTCCCTCTGATTGAGCAGCGCGATCGTCGCCGTCATGCCGCCATAGAGCAAAAACATAATTAAGTAGGCCACAGAATAGTATTGCATCGCTGATTCTTTGCCAAAGGCTTGATTATCTCCTGAGCTCAAATTTTTCGTCTCAATGCGTGATTGTCCTGCTGGCGCTTGACTTTGAGCAGCACCCGCACTTAGCTCTGGTCCAAGGATTTGCAAAGCTGCGGCTTGCAAATTTACAGCAGCCATATATTTATTGATAAAAGCAGAAGCAGCAATATTTTTTTCTTCATAGCGCCCTTCAAACGTTGACCAATTCGCCGTTTCCCCTGCGCTTAGCTCACTGGAGAAGTTTTTCGGAATCGATACGCCATAATCAGCAATACCCTCGCGTATCCAGTCCTTTACCTCCTTCTCTGAGTTTGCATCTAGAACCTTCACATATGGTTTTATTGCTTCATTGCTCCAGAAAGCATCAATGCTAGCTCGCATTTCCCCCTGATCCGCATTATATAGGGCAATTTTAGCCGGCTTTATTTCTGTGTCAAATGCGCTGCCAAGCAGCAAAATCAACAATAAGGGCAAACCGATCAAAATAATAAGAACGGAACGCATCCGTGTATATTTTATAAGCTCATAATAAGCAGCTGTCCACCATGCTGGCATCACCATCATCTCCTATTCGTCACGTAATGTGCGTCCGGTCATTTGCAGGAATAGCGATTCAAGATTCGGCTCTTCCCGCGTCAGCTTGCGAATATTAATGCCATGCTTCTGAAGGATAAACAACAAATCCTGTAATATAGACAGAGATTCCTTCACCGTCACTTCAAGCGTCAAGCTATTATCTCGTTCTGCAAGCTGAAGCACGCCTGGATGCTCAGCCATCTCTGTCATTGCCGTCGCCGATTTTTTATCAATTTCAAAAATCAGCTTCTCTTCTTGGCCAACCTGACGTTTTAATTCATCCTTCGTCCCGCATGCAATAAGCTTGCCTTTATCAAGAATGCCGATTCTTGTACAAATCGCTTCTACTTCTTCCATGTAATGGCTGGTGTAAATGACGGTAGAGCCTAACTTATTTAATTCCCTTACGGACTCCAAGATATGGTTGCGTGACTGAGGGTCGATTCCAACCGTTGGCTCATCCATAATGATCAGCTTTGGACGGTGCATGATGGCGCAAGCAATGTTCAGTCTCCGCTTCATTCCACCTGAGAATGTGCTAGGTTTATCCTTCGCTTTGTCCAGCAACCCTACGAATTGCAGCGCCTCATCAACACGATCGCTAAGCAGCGAACCTCTGAGACCGTAAAGCTTTGCAAAAAAAGTAACATTTTCGCGAGCGGTCAACGTCTCATAAATAGCCAGCTCCTGCGGCACTAAACCAATCCGTTTCTTTACTTCAAGCGGATGCTTGCGAATTGAAAAACCTTCGACCAAAATATCTCCGCCGCTTGGCTTCAGCAAACCAGCCAACATATGAATCGTTGTACTTTTTCCCGCTCCATTTGGACCAAGTAAACCAAAAATTTCACCCTGATCAATATTGAAGCTAAGATGATTAACCGTTATCGTTGTGTCGTATTTTTTGACAACCTCGCGAAATGTAACTAGATTCATATTTATTCATCCTTTCAGTTCGTTTCTGATAAACCAATTGTACGTCATGAAAGGCAACGAAACAGGTCTAAAAAGTCATCTTATGAAGGTGACTAAAGTCATCTCTTTGTAAA
>NZ_JBFTSN010000367.1:0-6484 GCF_056400045.1 Paenibacillus sp. 01L418 | reverse complement strand
CTGCCGAGGTAAGGATGACCAGGATGAATGCTTTTGTACTCGGCCATCATCCAGTCCATTTCACGCTCGCCGGTTCCCATATCAGGTGCCGGAATATCTTTGTCAGGCCCAAGCACGTCACTGAAATATTGCACGTATTTTTTGCAAATGAGATAAAGCTCTCTAGCGGAATAGGAGCGTGGATTAATAACGACTCCACCTTTACCTCCGCCGAAAGGCACCTCGTGAAGCGCGTTTTTGAGCGTCATTAGCGCAGCTAGATTTGTTACTTCATCTTCGCTTACGGATTCGTGAAACCGAATTCCGCCTTTATAAGGCCCGAGTGTATCGTTATGCTGTATGCGATAGGCCGGAATTCGAACGACATTGCCGTTATCTACCGTAATGCGCAAAAAAGCTTTATGAACTTTATTTGGCGTGGAAAGAATAGCAGCAAGTGATAAGAATGCTTGCTCACGTGCTTGAGCTTGTAAATTTGGTAAAAAAGCAGGGTCTCCCATTAGTGCGTTTAAGGATTGCTGTACGATGGCTCCTGTTTGGCTTGCCATAACTAAACGACCTCCTATGTATTCAGGAATGAGATTTTTTCAAGCTGCAGCGTATAATTGCCAAAGGATATGAGGCAGATACGCTAGCAACTGAACTCTAACTGTAACATATTGGAACGTTATAAGCCAAAACTAGGGATAGCTTGATGTGCCAATGGTTACAAAATCATAGGGATTCAGCTTCGAATCCACTCTTATTAAGCTGGGTAACAGGAAAACTTCCCGTTATATTAGCGAATAAACGCCTTGCAACACAAATAACAGGAAAAACTCCAGCTTATTTCGATGCAAATGACTCATTAGTGGTCTTTTGCAGAAATTAACGGGAGTTTTTCCGTTTCAAGCATGGTAGAAGCAGCATTTGAGCGAGTTTAACAGCAGAAATTCCTGTTAGAATAAACAATTGGCGGCCGAGCGTGATCATTAAATATGCTATGTTAATTTGAGCAATAACGATCCGTGTGGAGGCAGAGAGAATGACAGCTCGTTCAAGCTCCCGAGATTCTCTTGTGTCCAAAGATTGCGTACGAGCGGAGCATCGGCTAAACCAAGCTGCGCAAGCGTCACGGCAACCGTATCCTCTTGATCACTCGCATTAAACAAAGCAACGTACAATGCATCATCGCCCTGTGCTGTCCATGCAATACGGTCCTGTTCTCGATAAAGCTGGCGTGCACCGCGTCCATTCCGATGAAGGGATAATACTTCCTCATTTGTGAGCAATGACAGCGTCCATTCGTCGTTGTCCCGCATTTCACCGCCAAACATAAGCGGCGATCGGAAAATAGCCCATAGCGACATCATCGTTACCTGCTCGTCCCGTGTAAATCTTGTCCAGCGATCGCTGCCTCCGCCATCTACAGAACGAATGCCCAAATGCCCCAGCGGCAGCATATCGCAATCCGGCCACGCTCCATCCCGAGCATGCGGCGCCCACTTCTCGCAGCGCTCAAACATCTCATAAAGCAGGTGCCACAAATCCCAGTAATCATCTGTCATTCGCCACATATTCGCATGCTCTGCAAGCGGACCCGCATGTTCGAGAGGAGCAGGACCAGGCGATAGGCTAAGCACCATCGGTCTGCCGCATTGTTCTATTGCGTGATGAATAAGCTTGATTTCATCCAAATGAATGCCGTAAATTCTGGAAGCGGCAATATCATCCACTTTAACGAAATCGACACCCCATGAAGCGTATAAATCAAATAACGAATTATAATATTGCTGTGCGCCCTCTTTGGAAGCATCAACGCCATACATGTCTGTGTTCCACGGGCAGATCGAATTCGGATGTGCAATCTGGCGAGCGGTTATGTTTGTTCCAAGCAGGCTGGTGTCTGCATGAACGGCTTGACGAGGAATGCCCCTCATCATATGGATACCGAATTTTAGCCCGAGTGAATGAACATAATCAGCTAGAGGTTTGAAGCCTTGACCGTTCGCAGCGGATGGAAATCGGTTAGCTGCGGGCTGCAAGCGGGAATACTCATCCATCTCAAGCGGAACGAAAGGACGATATTGGGACGAATTTGCCCCTGGCTCATACCACTGAATATCAACAATGACATATTCCCAGCCATAATCTCGCAGATGTTCGGCCATATATGCCGCATTTCCGCGAACCTCGTCTTCTCTCACACTTGCGCCATAGCAGTCCCAGCTGTTCCAGCCCATAGGCGGAGTTGCTGCATAGTGATGATGTTTGGAAGTTGTATACATTTGATTTCGTCCTCTCTTATCGTAATATTGCTCTATACGACAATCGTAAAACGAAACGTTAGTCGATGACTAGCGTAATTTATTGCGTTGATATGTAAAATATTGCTCTTCAATCGAACTGTAAACGATCGATTGAAGGAAGCTCCTTGGCTAAGCGGAAATCAGCAGGAGGGAAGCCGACGCGGCTTCGAAATACTTTACTAAAGTAGCTGCCGCTCGAGTAACCAACCGTATGAGCGATTTCTTCGACCGTGAGGCTGCTGCTCCTAAGCAGCTGAACAGCCTTCTCGATTCGGAGCTTCGTTACAAAGTCCATTGGTGACATGCCTGTCGTCTTCGTGAACATTCGCGTAAAATAATATTTAGACAATCCAGCCGCAGCTGCGACATCATCTAAGCTTTGCAAACGATGGAATTCAGCTTCCATATAAGCTGTTGCCTGCTTAATTTGTAGTGGCCAATTCATTTTCTCCTGCTGCTGCASCGTACTTGATTGCAGCAGTTCCATCATAAGACGATAAATAAGAGATGATGCTTGGTAGCTGTTCTGAATACGATTGCTGCGAGCCTCTGCATATAAATGTTGAAGGCTGCGAACGACAGCGCTTATAGGCTCAAATGTTGGTGTGGCACCGACGGCATGCAGCAGCTCAGACCACAGCGCTTGCATATGCTGCTGGCGGAATAATACAAAATAAAAAGTCCAGTGGTCGCTCGACTGCGGCAAGCAATAGTGATGATCTCCAGGGATTTCTACAAGGAAAGCATTGCCTGCATAGAGATCATGTGTTTCATCCCCGAGTCTGAATTGACCGAAGCCGGAGACGGTATATTGGAATAAGTAAAGCGGGCCGTCAATTCGTTTCATCCCGTCCCAGTAGTAGTTAGTCTCTGTTACCTCTTGATAGCCGGTTGCAAATAACTGATAGATGGGAAGCTGCGGCGGGTCTTGAAATCGATAACCATATACACCGTAGGGCTGATTCATCATCACTTGGAATAATCACCTCGAAGGAAGACGGATTTTCAATCTAGTATTTCATGATGGAAGGTGCTCGAGAAGAGATGCGGCAAATACCTGTTTTTATTTACGGTTCGTTACTGCCTGGTCAAAGCAATCATCATTTTGTTTCATCCTATGTGCAATCGATTCGACCTGGAAAGATCGCAGGGAGACTGGTGGATTGCGGAGATTATCCAGCGGCCGTTCGAGATGCTATTGCTAAAGAGTGCAATAGTATTATAAGCGGTCAATGGATAGTCGTCGATAGAGAAGGACTTGCATCCATGGATGAGCTCGAGCAATTTTATGGTCACGAGGAGCAAAATGATTATGAAAGGGTATGGGTTGCTGACGCAAAGGATAAGCTTGTTTCAGGCTGGGTGTACGTTTGGGAATCCGATAGAGGCTGCCCGGCAATCGCGGATGAATACTGGCCGCTATTTTTCGCTCGTAAAATAAGGGGCATTTTATAAAAAAAGACATAGCCTCTGTGAATTGCACAGGAGCCATGCCGTTGATTACGCCTTAATATGCTGTTTAGGCTTTATCTTTTTCATTATCTGCGTCTGCGGCATAAGCAATTAATGCGACTTCTGAGCCATAAGTTTTAGTCAATTGCTGCTCCAGCTTGCGAATGGCATCGAGCGCATCGCTTTGGTTATTTAATTCAGCGAGATGATAGTCCTTGTCCATCATTAGGGTTCACGTCCTTAAATTCATGGTTTTAATAGTAGAATGGGCATAAAAGTAGGTTGCTATACTTTTTTGCTTGACCGAACTGCAATTGTTCTTTTTAGAGCGGTCGAGTACACTGAAACAGTATGACATAAAGGGATGTGACATCTATGGGAAAATATTTGCTCCAACTAAAACAAATGGCGTCCGGCAGATGGGCGAAATATATGGCAATGGTACTATTGTTTCTTCTGATCGCCGCTGCTGCTTCTTTGTGGGTATCGCCGCCGCAGGCTTTTGCACAGCTGTATTCCGGAATGGAAGAAACAAATTTTGATCCTCACAAGCAGGTTGGCCATAATCATTCGGACGGGACACAATCAGAAGCAGGAATAACCGTTTCGCAAGCTTTATTTTACACGGTTAGAGCGATTTATTATGCTGCCTTTATGTTCGCTGCTGGATTAATGCTTTGGTCCATAACGCTGCCAAAGGATGAGGAATCCACTCTGAGCAAGCTCGTGCAAAAATGGAGCATCTATTCGCTTAGAGGATTGCTGCTTGCCGTGTTGCTATTCGTATTTGTTCATGCGAGTCAATTAATGAAGGGATATGACGGCGGTAATTCGAATGAATGGGTCCGCTTGCTGACGGAGACGTCCACCGGACAATCGTGGCTTGCACTGATCGTACTTTCGCTGCTTGGATTTACGGTTCTGCGAATGCATGATTCACTCAAAATGATTTGGGCTCTGCTGCTTATTGCGGTTGAAAGCTTTAATGGGCATGTTAATGCACTTCCAAGCAATACGTTTGCTATAGTGTTCGACTTCATACATATCGTCTGCTCTGCTTTGTGGGCTGGCGGATTAATGCTGCTATTGCTATTGTGGCGGACTGATCGCAAGGAGGCAGGGAGATTCGCCGAGCGATTTACGAAGGTCGCATGGCTGACAATAGTGCTCCTATCGATTAGTGGAATTGGCATGACGGCACTTCTTCTTCCAAGCTGGCGCTATTTGTTTTATACAAGCTGGGGGTTCATGCTGCTTGCCAAATCAGGATTGGTACTGATTGTTGCTTGCGTTGGATTTCTGCTGCATAAGCGTGCCAAACAGCAAAAGCTGCCTAACGGCAAGCTGCTGAAGCTGGATGGACTTTTGATGGCTTTGGTGCTGATTCTTGCAAGCATCTTCACTTACGTAAGTCCGGTTCCCGATACAGAGCCGTTATCCTATCATAAAATGGGTGAAACGCTCCATTACACGGTAATCATAACGCCAAATGGACCTGGTCCAAATGACGTAAAATTAAAAATTTGGCTGCCTAAGACGCTTGGTTCGCCGGCATCTGTACAATTTCTGCTTCGTACGCCGGACAATCCGAAGAAAGCGGATATTAACGTTCCAGTGCGCGGCGCCAGCGGGGAAAATTATTTAGCTTTCCCAGGGTTTTTAGAAACGGATTATGAATCCGATAAGTTCGAGCTGCCTACACGCGGGGCATGGGAAGCAGAACTGATCATTACGGATCAGACTGGCGCAGTAACGAAGCAGTTGATTCCGTTTCGGAATGACTAATGGGGAGAAAGGGAGCTGAGCAGATGTCGTATAAATGGCTGAAATGGCTAATTTTATGGATTCCGACGGTCGCTATCGGGCTATGGGAGTATTTGCGCCACGCACTGCTGCTCCCGTTCATTTCGATGGATCTCGGCAATTTGCTCGCGCCTGTTTTTGTTTTTATTATTTCGCTGACGCTGCTCCGTGCGTTATTCGCTAAGCTGGAGCAAACGCAAGAGACGCTGCAGCGCGAGCGTATTGTCAAGGCGGCTCTTGAGGAACGTGAGCAGCTCGCTCGCGAGCTTCATGATGGCATATCACAATCGTTGTTTATGCTATCGGTTAAGCTGGACAAGCTGGAGCGGGCGGAGTCCGCTTCTGATGCACAGCAAACGACGGATCAGATTAGAAAAACCGTGAGGCATGTATATGATGACGTCAGACAATCTATTGCCAATTTACACGATGCGCCTTTACCAGCCGATATGTCATGGATGCAAAGCATCCACCATTTAACCGTTGAAATGGAACAGACCTCCGGCATTCAAACAACAGTGGAGTGGCATGTACAGGACGGCTTGTTGTCCTATAAGCAAAAGGTCGAATTACTGGCCATTATGCGTGAGGCTCTTATGAACGTACAGAAGCATGCGAAAGCAAAACAAATTATTATTCAAGGTGAAGGAGTCGGAAGCTCAGAGAAGTCGCCAAATACTTTCCGCTGCTCCATTTTCGATGATGGTATAGGGGCTGAGAAGGAGAAGCTTCACGGCAAAGGCAAGTATGGGGTCAAAATGATGCAGGAGCGAGCAGCTGCGATGGGCTGGACGATGACGGTACAGCAGACGAAACCGCAGGGCACAAAAGTCGAAATCATCGGAAGGAGTGATACCAAATGACGGATAAAACGGCTAAGGTACGCGTTTTTTTAGTAGATGACCATCCCCACGGCCGGGAAGGCATACGCGATATAGTAT
>NZ_JBFTSN010000366.1:0-6491 GCF_056400045.1 Paenibacillus sp. 01L418 | reverse complement strand
GTGGCAGAGCTTCGGATGGAATACTCCCTGCCGCTACTAAGTCCTCCAGCGTCGGTGCTCGCATCGTTTGGTTACGAAAAATTATCGTAGGTCGACGAACGAGCGGCGGGATCATAATTGTTACCCTTGTCCCATCTACTAAATCGAGCTCTAACTTGGGATTGTGTTTATTAATGTGCGAAAATTCATCTTTCATCCTGATCTTTTCAATGATATTCTCGATAACCTCTTCCTCTGATTCGTATCCAAATGGCTGTAAATCAGGCTCGCCAGGAATATCAAAAAAAATCTTTTTCCCCATGATTCGTGCAGATTGGGATATGTGATACTTCGGATGATGATTCCACACCGAAATTGGACCGAGACCGAACGTTTGTTGAAAAACAGCTTCAACCAATGAATGATAATAGCTTGGCTGCATAATGTGCTGCAGTTGGTTCGTTTTTAAGTATTCTTCAATTTCACCCTTAAAAAGCTGCACGGCTTCTGTTATACCAACCACCGCATCGTGCTGCAGGGCCTGCCACTTTTTCATTTCTTTATCCGACCGCTCTTCATTTTTCTTTCTAAAGACCGTACGCACTTGTGTGCAAAGCGCTTTAAATTCATCCGTAAGGGCATTGTTGCTTGCTTTAAGCGCTACCGGCTGCTGCACGGCCTTACTCTCCAATTCCGAGATATGAAAATCTTTTTCACGCCATGCACCCATGATCGTATTCACCTCCTAGCAAACCATTTACTTTTTGGACTTTCGTTTTGCATGGGCCAGTTAAATCGTGATTGCAATAAATCAACCATACGTTTGAGCTGCTCGTTATATTTTGGGTGCTCTACTGTAGTCAGCAACCGACGTTCCATTTCACAGAGCATGCCATCCTCTTTTAGATCGGGTAACCATCCTAGCATCGAGGCAGCCATACTACGCTCAATCTCTTTGGTGTCTCCCCACTGCTTCGACCATTTATTGATGAGTAACAAAAACGACATCGGTTGCTCGTGATTGACCATCCGAAGCAAAGGCGCAAATCTTTGCCAGTTGGCCAGTGCAGATGGCTGCTGCGTCGTTACGACGATCCGCATATCCGCATACAGTAAAGCTTGCAAACAGAGATTATTATCGGGATTAGATCCGGCATCAATCAGTACGATATCAAAAGCCTCCCGTGCACAAGCGATGACATGTGCTACTGATTCCGACGAATACCGGTACCGTTTCGTCGGATCCGCATTGCCTGCCAAAAAGGCGAAATGCTTCGTTTGGTGCATATGAGCGACCAGTTCTGTTGGCGTTAGAATGCCACCGTCTTTAATTTGGGTATACAAGTCATGCAGATAGGTACCGGAGTAGGTGATAAACACATCACCTGGCGTAAAAGCATCCAGACCAATGACGGCGACTTTCCGRTCCATCCGTTTTCCGATTTCTTCAGCTAATGACAAGGTGCTGCCTGTTAATCCGGTTTGAGATTTCGCGCCAACCAGAGCAATAACTTGCCCCCCATTGCGAATAGCCGGCGCGCCACCCATAAATTGTTGATGCACGTACTCCACCAATTGCTCTATGGTTCGCTTCGGTCGGCATACGCCGATACCGATTCGCTGGCATACAAGCGCTGCGTCTTCGGTGACCCCCGTGTCTGCTTTATAGCTGAGCAGATAAACCAGATTCTTTCCCTGTAAGAGCTCTACAACGCTTTCCAATTCATGCGGTTGTACCAGCCGGTCCGATATTAAGACCACCTGGCAGGTTTTAAATGTTTCCTGAATCAATTCCGGTTTCGTTACTTCTGAAGAAGAAAATAAGGCTTCGGTTTGTGCAGCCTGGCGCAATTGGCGACTTAATTCTTGATCATTTCCGATAAACCCAATGTTCATGAGCCATACCCCACAATAAATTGATAGCCACCGGCAGCTTTTTCCGACAAGAGTTTCAGTTGATCCGGCGTTAATTGCAGCTCTAGCTTACGCCCACGAACCGTTGCATCCACCCGTACATTCGGATTCACGTTACCCTCAGCATTCTTGACTTCATTTGAGCTCGCATCCTTGTAATAAGCAACCACGATATCCTCTATCACCTTCTCCGCCTGAGATAGCAGCGGCTCCGCAATGCCTGATTCTGGATTGATTTTCTCGATATCAGTCGGCACTGCGAATATCGTAATTCGGTCAAGCCTCCGCAAACTGCCTGGTACCGATAAAATCCAATCCTCCGGCATCTCCACCACCGTTGCTCCTGGTACACTGAGCAAAGACGTCTTATCTACGCGATTGATGGTCATTTGATCGCCGGCTTCAATCAGTTGCAAGGCTTCTTGGCCTACAAGTAAATGAGCATCCTCTTCCGGAATGGCACCAGAAATCACATAATCTTCTTTAATTCGGACAATCAAAAGATCGTCCTCCGTTATCGCCTCATGCGGAAGCATCTGCCTGGATGCTACGACTACATTTTGTGTATCCATTAAAACGGTCCACCTCGTATCGAGGAAGTAGAGCAGCACGAGCATAGCCACCATGGCAAATAGATAAAGCAACATTCGATTTACTTTTTTCAGACTTACTTTCATATCGTTCTCCTTTCGTTACGAAGATTTAACTTTGAACCACTGAGTACGGAGCTCAGCAATCGGTGCGTCTTTGCCCTGCCAGTAAATCGCCTCCGGTAATGCTTCGAGCAGCTGCTCGAAGAGAATCTCTTCTTGCGCTCGATTACCCGTAGACTCTTGCGGAATCAGCTGAACTACCCGCTGACATGCTTCCGGCAGTGTCATGACCTGACTTAATCTCTTCAACTCCACAAACGCGACGATATCTTGCTCGGTAAGCTGCCTTCGATTATTATCTTTCCGTTCAAACACATAACCGGCTTGTTCCATCATTGGCAACCAGCGGCGCAAGCTGCTCTCCGCCATTTGTAGTTGTTTGGCAACATCGTTCATCGCAATCTCTTTCACTCTTGCAGCTCCTTTCACCTCAGGTGTTCAGGTATGATTTGATGGTGATCGGTTACTATGATCGCTATATCATCAACTGATATGATGACGATTAAGCGATCAGTGAGCGCTGGCTGCCATAGCCTGCCTAGCAAGATTCCCACCTCCAAACCTTCCATCCATTTCGTGTGGCTCTTGTTATCTATTACAAGCATAGCAAGGATTTTGAAGGCAATCGTTCGCAATTCGTATGCAAAAAGTATGATTATTTTTCGTGGTTATCCACATTAAGCTAAACGATCACTCCAATGACATAGCGATCAATAAAGAAAAATGTGAGCATCATCAGGGAGAGCAGCGCCACACTACCTGTTAAAAAAGCAAATTTGATATGCATTAGAATTTGAGAACGAATAAATAGTGCAAAAGCAACGTCGTACTGAATCTTCCTTCGACTCACCTTATAATCATGTGTAGTATCATGGCCAACTGTCATACTTCGATCACTCCAGACTTTTATGAGAGCAACATCGACTTTTAAAAATTTAGCGAGAACTTCAGGATTAGTATCAACAATTCTAATCATTTACTCAGCTCTTTTCCGTCAATTTCATGACAAAGGCCGATCCTCAGCGGATCGGCCTTCGTTATTATTTATAAAAATGTGCCAGGACGTTTATCAAATCTTCCGGGTGCAACGTCCCTAAATACTTATCAATTTTGTCATGATTAAGCGGTACAAACATGGAACATCGAGCTACCGATGGCTTCTGAAGGCCAGCTGCTTGCCAATATACTAAAGCGAGATCTCGACTATCGTTCCCTCGCTCTTCATGCGAAGTCACTTTGATCACAATCGAGCGTTTATCCTTCGTATCTAAAATAATTCCTGGTCTTAGCTTTTCCTTTTCCCCATCATCAAATGGATATAACACCAAATAAACATCGCCGCGATTATGATTCATATGGACAAATAAAAAGAGACTATAGGTTGATATACCTTAGTCTCTTATCCCCTTATTTATTTGATTCTTATGATAATCTTCTTCTAGCTTCTCTAAATTTTGTTCCGCCTGCAGCCAGAGATCCGGCAGCTGAACATCGATCTTTTGATTAGCAACCGCTAATCGTTCTTTCAACGATTTATTGGACTTTTTCTCCAAGTAAAATCGCCTCCCTTATGGAATAATCTCTTGCTCAACGATACCACAATTCCTTATAGCACTCAAAGATTATGATGACCGTTACTTCCGATCTCCCATATATTCTTCTTTTGCCTCTTCAATATGYTGTAGGGTAATGTCTGTCTTCCTCAAAATCGACTTCCGCTTTGCTTTCATATAGATTTGCTCCATCTCTGCAAAGCTACATGAAGCGAGAGCAATGGCTATATCATCAATCAGCTGATTCTTCTCATAATTATCAAATAGCTTTTGCGTGTAAATCCTTCGTTCTGAATCCGTTGGCGGATCATACTTCATTTTGGTGTCAAATCTTCGCCATACTGCCGTATCTAATTCTTCATCCAAATTGGTTGCGGCAAGTAATATGCTTTCAGATTGAAACTCGTCCAGGCATTGGAGCAGTGTATTCACCACGCGAGACATCTCTTGCACATCTCTTCTTCCAGATCGATTCCTCGCAATAGCATCAAATTCATCTAAGAAAAAAACACAAGGATTCTGAATCGCATAATCAAATATTTTTCGAACGTTTCCCGCCGTCTCCCCTAAATAGCTTCCGATAATGGTATCCAGGCGAACAAGGATAAGTGGTAACCCTAGCATATGTGCTAAATAAAAAGCAGTTATGGTTTTCCCCGTGCCAGGAGGACCATACATTAGAATCTTATTCGGCATGGGTACTCCCTGTTCCGCAAAAGACGCCTTAAGCTCGTAAATCTCAAGAACTTCATCTATGATATTTCGATTGATCTCACTAAGTACGAGTTTTTGAGATTTAGTCTTACAAGCCTCGGCCGTATGCATGACTGCCATATCTACATCCTTACTCATGGGTAATTTAGCAGTATTCATTTGCTATTCTCCTTTCATTTTAATGAGTTCCCTCTATTGGTTCCCATCATTGGTTCCCATTATTGGTTCCCAGTTAAAACAAGCAGAAAACCTTATAGAATGGGGATTTTCAATCGGTTTCATATACATAATTTGAGTGGGAACTAATCAACGGGAACCAATAAATAATTATTACCAAATAGAAGCAGTCTGTTTTTAATCTAAATTCATACTCTACTGTCATTTAATTATCTTGAAGAAATGCCTGCATGACTTCATCTGACCAGGCTATCGTATAACCGGCTCGCGTGTTTTCGGGAGGATTTAAAAAACCATCATCTACAAGCTGCTGCATATATTCTAAAACCTTTTCTTTCCGGATCGAAAACACTTCACGCAGCTCCGAGCTCTTAGCGGATCGATGTTCGCAAATATAGCGTTTCATCTTTTGGAGAATTTCTGTTTGCTCATGTTCATGCTGTGCTTCAGCATCACGAACCAATGGTCTCATTTTCGCATCCTTATCGTATGGACCAATCACGTTATCATTTAGCATCCGTTCAATATGCCTTGTCGCTGCAGCATAACTTATTCGCAATTTCCTCTGTACTACCTCCATCGAAAATCCTCCGTGTTCGCGTACTATGGCAAGTACCTGCTCATATTCACTCTTCGGATGATCATCGGTATAGCTTGGCTGCTCGGTTTTATCAGCTTTCGGATCAGCTCCATCCGTCTCCTGGTCAGCTTCCCATGGCGGCTGATCCTCATTCGAGGTCGTTCCTGTTTCGCTGTCCTCTTCTGGCATCGTCCATTCGTTTTGCTTTCCAGTATCCTTTGACCAAAAAGTTTTTAATGCCTCAATTAACTCTGTTGCTTCATTATCAATCGCACTCGTTGCAGCTGATTGGAATCGTTGCAACGTCCCCCCTTGAATCATGCACACGCCATCCCCGTACCCTAGCAATGGAGGAGCTCCACGATCAAGTACCGTCCGATAATCAACCGCACTCTGCAGCCGGAAGGCCACCCGTGAAGGAAGATTTGCTTTAATCACACCCGTCACCACATTCACACTTGGTCGCTGCGTTCCTAAAACCAAGTGAATACCAGCGGCACGAGCCATTTGCGTAATCCGCTGTACACCGTCCTCTACCTCATCACCAGCTACCAACATGAGATCCGCATACTCATCGATAATGACCACGATATAGGGCAGCTGGTCTTGCTTCATCTTGCCATTGTAAGCCTCCAAATTACGTACGCCAGCTTCTGCAAACTTTTCATAGCGTTGATCCATCTCCATAATGACTTTATTAAAAGCGAGCATTGCTTTACGCATATCTGATACTGGCGGCACAAGCAAATGCGGCAGCCCTCGATAGACGGTAAACTCGACCTGTTTTGGATCAATGAGCAGCAATCGCAATTGCTTCGGTGATCGGGTGAGTAGTAACGAATTGATAAGTGTATGAATGCATACCGATTTACCCGAACCGGTTGCACCCGAGATAAGTAAATGCGGCATACGTGCTAAATC
>NZ_JBFTSN010000365.1:0-6512 GCF_056400045.1 Paenibacillus sp. 01L418 | reverse complement strand
GGCAAAATCAGCAAAAACGCCAAGGTAAATGATAAGAAAATTAATAAAAAAAACTCCTGCTAATTTGATGGAGGTAAGCTCATTCCTAAGCTTACCTCCATATTAGCAGGAGTTTTTCTTGTTATTCTTTTAAGCAATCGCAAACATCAGGCCGAAATAGCCGAATACCACTGTCAAAATACCCATTACAAAAGCTGGCATAAGCTTATTTACGCGATACATCCAAAGCAGACCGACCGCCATTAGTGCAGCTGCCGCAAGCATAAGCAGGCACTCCATGTTCAGCGTGAATTTCAAGCTGATGTCAGGGCTGAAGTTTCCTTTGTAAATTGAAGTGAAAAATGGAGAAGGTGATTCCGATTGCAGTGTCTCCTTCACCTTATGCGGTGGTGCTTGCTGACCAAGCACACCTGTGGCTGCAAGCACGAGCAAAGCAATGAAGCTTTCTGCTTTTAGCCAGCGTCTTGGATTGAAATTCGGATTGGTTTTTGCTATTTTTTTGTATCCGAAGCCATTTGAGAAAGCAAACAGCAGTAGAGGCAAAATCAGTAGATGTTTAATCAGCAGCATCTGACCGTAGGGAAGCATCCATGAGTTTACATATTCTGGAGTTGTGAATGACATAAGCGTAATGCCGGCAAGAAGCGTTACAACAACAGAAACGATGGCTACTGGCGAAAACCAACGCAGAAATGCATTCCAATTGGCATCGTCTTTGGAAAACCAACTGATCACAAACAAAATGCCGATCCATACGCTGACTGCGAGAAAATGAGCAGAATGTGTAATTAAACCTTTAAATCCATACAAGGATGAAGCATGTCCTGCATAACCCAGCCACACAATTAGCAAAAAGGTAACAAACAAAGCTACCTTAGGCATATGCTTATCGCCCCGGAATGCTTTAAGCCCTAGTAGAAAAGCGAGTCCAGCTGATCCGATGGTTGTCCATACCCACGCTTTGCCTGTATTAACATCGAGCAGGATGCTCTTTAAAATAGCGCCGTAGCTCATGTCAAAATCTTTGGCAAATACGATAGCAAGCTTATGAATAGGAACGTAGGATAAGAACGGTATTGCTACTGCGCATGCGAGCAGCAGGCCATGCGGTACATGAACGGAAGGCCTTCTGTCCTCCGGTACAAGCCGCAATAGAAAGGTGCCCGTTAAAATGGCGAAGCAAATGTATAGAAGGCCTTCGCTGATATAGATCATTATTTGCGCCTCCGCATGAATAAGAGAACTGCTGCTACGATAATGACACCGATAACGACATAAGGAGTATAGTTTGTCCCAGCATCATTAGTTGTAGCTTCACTGCTTCCTCCGTCAGTATTAGTGCTAGCATCAGGAGAAGGAGTAGGAGCCGTTGTCTCTGCTGGTGCTTCAGTAGCTGTAGCTGTTGGTTCTTCGCTTGGTTGTTCAGTAACAACAGGCGCTTCTACAGTAAACGAATAATCGCCTTCCACCGAATGACCATCCGCTCCGATAATGACCCACTTAACTGTATAAATACCATTAGGCAAAGCATTAGGTACTGATCCGGTCATTGTCATGCCGTCAACCTCGACCTTTTCTTTTTCCATTTCCTCGCCAGCAGCATTTAATATTTTAAAATTACTAAGCTTCTCGATCTTTGTGTTAAATGTCATCTCTATACGCTCTGGTGAGGCAGCGACCGTCGCATCTCGCGCAGGCACCGCGCTTTCTAGTTTGGAATGGGCCATCGCTACGCCCGGAACGAGCCATAGAGCGGCAAGAAAAATAAGCAATATTCGTTTCATTTTTAAACCTCCTACATATTTTTGTAACGAGCCTACTTAGTAAGCTCATTGCATTATAACAGATTCCAATTCGCTGTTGCGCCAAATAAAATGATCAATTCATTGCGGCTTAGTGAACATTTGTTGAAGATCGTTTGATGCTTCCTATAAAAAACGCTTAGAAAGACTGGAAATCCGCGTATAAGTGCTAGCCTATGGCGAATAGACATAATTACAGTCTTGAGAGCGGTATGGCTCGTATGCTTTACCGTTTGACGCGGCGGTTTGTCATCTAGGAGAGATCTCACACTACACAAAGATTGCCGTATCTTTGTTCCAAAAGGAGGTGCACCTGTCATCGCATCCCGTTTCATTTCTTGCGGAGGACAGGAATCCAGTGATTGACCCATTACCGACCAGCTTGTCTCTGCTGCTTATTTTTGTTTTTATCATGATGAACAGTTTTTTTGTTGCTGCCGAGTTTGCAATGGTGAAGGTAAGAGGAAGCCGCTTAGATACAATAATCGCAGATGGTGATTCGAGAGCAAAGCTTGCCTCTCATATGACAGGCAATTTAGATGCTTATTTATCTGCGTGCCAGCTTGGTATTACGCTTGCTTCGCTTGGCCTCGGATGGGTTGGCGGTCCAGCTATTGCAAATGTGATCAAGCCTGCTATGGCTTTCATCGGCATTCGCAGTGAATGGTTTGTTCATACCTTTTCATTTTTGCTTGCCTTTATTCTCATTACGATGCTGCAAATAGTACTTGGAGAGCTGGCGCCAAAAACGATTGCAATCCGCAAAGCTGAATCCATTACGCGATTGACAGCGTTGCCGCTCGTTTGTTTTTATAAGATTATGTTTCCCTTTATTTGGTTATTTAACGGGGTAGCCAATTTGCTTCTTAGAAAAATTGGAATTGAGCCTGTGACCGAGAAGGATTCGGCGCACACGGAGGATGAAATTCGGATTTTGATGAAGGAGAGCCACAAAAACGGTTTAATAGATAATATGGAGCTAACGCTTGTTGATAACATTTTTGATTTTGCCGAGACGAATGCGCGTGAAATTATGATTCCTCGAACAGAAATGATATGCCTGAATACAAGCTGCACTTTAGCCGACAATAAAAAAATTGCGCTGGAGCAAATGCTGACGCGTTATCCGGTTTGTGAGAATGACAAGGACAATATCATTGGGTTCGTGCATATCAAGGATTTACTGAAGGACACGATGCACAATCTGCAGGATATAAGGCAAATTACGAGACCGATTACGACAGTACCCGAATCGATGCAAATTAGTACACTACTGAAGCTGATGCAAAAACGAAAGTCGCAAATTGCTATTTTGATTGACGAGTACGGCGGCACTTCCGGCTTAGTAACGCTGGAGGATATTATGGAGGAAATCGTCGGCGAAATTCAAGATGAATTTGACGAGGAACGAGAGCCTCTTGAGAAAAAAGACGACAATACCTACTCCATTAGCGGTCTCATGCTGATCGAGGAAGTCAACAGCTTCTTCAATCTCGATATCGAAACGGATGATTATGATACAATCGGGGGCTGGATGTATTCCAAAATAAACATACCTCCTGTCAATAATCAGCGTGTCGATCACGCTGGAGAATATGAATTCATTATTGAAGAGACGGATCATCTTCGGATCTCCAGGCTTCTGATTCGAAAGATTGGCGAGAGAAAAAAAGGACAGAACGGCCAATATTTTGGCTGAAAATGAACGTTTTAATCAAAAAAGCTGCCTAATGCATCATTAGCGGATGCTTCAGGCAGCTTTTCGTGTTGTTATGCTCGCTTTGCAAAATCAGCAGCAGGATCGACTTTCTTAACTTTATCGATCGTGCCTCCGCCAAGGCAAACGTTGACGTCGTAGAGTACGACAGCTTGTCCAGGTGTAATGGCTTTCTGAGGCTTGTCAAACACGATATGCGCGTTTCCATCTTCGCCAATCGTTACGCTGACGCCTTGATCGGGCTGGCGATAACGGAATTTGGCGGTGCAGCGAATGGTATCTCCGCTTTTTACTGGTAGAATCCAGTTCATTCCAGTTGCCGTCAAGCTCTCAGAGTAAAGGCTGGCATGCTGCTCTCCCTGTACAACATAAAGAATGTTTTTCTCCAAATCCTTGTCCGCTACGAACCAAGGCTCGCCGGAACCTGATCCGCCAATGCCAAGTCCTTGGCGCTGGCCGAGCGTGTAATACATCAGTCCGTCGTGACGACCTTTTTTCTCGCCGTTTCTAATATCAATCATATCGCCGGCTTGAGCGGGAAGATAGCCGCTAAGGAAGGTTTTGAAATTGCGTTCCCCGATGAAGCAAACGCCTGTGCTGTCTTTTTTCTTAGCGGTATAAAGGCCAGCTTCTTCAGCAATTCGGCGTACTTCAGGCTTCGGCAGATGCCCAATCGGGAACATCGCTTTAGCCAGCTGCTTCTGATTAAGAGCACTAAGGAAGTACGTCTGATCTTTATTTGAATCGACTCCGCGAATGAGCTTCGTTGTGCCATCCTCGGTACGTTCTACTTGAGCATAATGGCCTGTTGCCAAATAATCCGCTCCAAGCTCCAAGGCGCGCTGCAGGAAGTCGCCAAATTTAATCTCGCGGTTGCACATAACGTCTGGGTTAGGCGTACGCCCGCGCTTGTACTCATCTAGAAAGTAAGTGAATACCTTGTCAAAATATTGCCGTTCAAAATTCACGGTATAGTAGGGAATGCCAATTTGTTCACATACGCGGCGTACATCTTCAGAATCCTCTTCCGCCGTGCAATGACCGAATTCATCGGTATCATCCCAGTTTTTCATAAAAATGCCGACAACGTCATACCCTTGCTGCTTTAGCAGCAGTGCAGTGACGGAGGAATCGACGCCGCCTGACATCCCGACGACAACTCTTGTCGAAGCTTTTGGTTTTTCCATCGTAAACACCACCTTGCTTGAATCAAACATTTATTATTGTAACATAGGCTGCAAACTTTTTCATGAAGATGTCAACCTTTTTGCACACTCCGCCCGCTCGATATGTTAACATATAAGTGAAATGGGAATACAGAGAATTAACAACCAATGAGGAAGACACAATCATAAATCAATACTAAAAACAATAAAAGAGGTGCCACTTTGAAAATATCGACGAAAGGCCGTTATGGCTTAACAATTATGATGGAGCTTGCGGCTAAATTTGGTGAAGGCCCGACTTCGCTCAAGAGTATCGCTGAACGAAATCAGCTTTCCGAGCACTATTTGGAGCAATTAGTAGCACCCCTTAGAAATGCTGGTCTTGTGAAAAGTATTCGCGGAGCTTATGGCGGTTATATTTTATCGAAGGATCCGGAAACAATTACGTCTGGGGATATTATTCGAATTCTTGAAGGCCCGATTTCGCCTGTAGACTTTACAGAAGAAGACGATCCGGCTAAACGTCAGCTTTGGCTGCGCATTAGAGACAGTATTGCAGAAGTATTAGATTCGACTACGCTTGCAGATCTAATTAATTTCGAAGATGCTGGCAAACCTGATAGCTATATGTTCTATATTTAAGGAAGCCGACCTATGACAAATCATTATTTTGATCATGCCGCCACTACACCTATGCATCCGAAAGTCATCCAAGCGATGCTTGAGGTAATGCAAGGCTCCGGCGGCAATTCGTCTAGTATGCATGCTTTTGGAAGAGCGGCCAAGCATCAGTTAAATCGATCACGAGATCTCATTTCAGCAGCAATAGGCTGCAAGCCGGGACAATTATTATTTACCTCAGGTGGAACGGAAAGCGATAATGCCGCTCTAATTGGGGCTGCTAGAGCACAGCGTAAACGAGGCAAATCACATATTATAACTTCAGCGGGTGAACATCACGCTGTTCTTCATACATGCGAATGGCTGGTTAAGGAAGAAGGTTTCTCCCTAACCGTACTACCTATTGATAGCTTTGGACGAACATCACCAGAGCTTGTTCAAGAAGCCATGACCCCAGAAACAGGCCTTATTAGCATCATGCATGGAAATAACGAGGTTGGAACGATTCAGCCGATTGAAGAAATAGGGCGCATAGCTAGAGCTGGCGGTGCTGTTTTTCATGTGGATGCAGTTCAAGCTTTGGGCTCATTCGAGTATAGGCTCAATGAGCTGCCAGTTGATTTGATGAGCTTCTCCGCCCATAAGATCAACGGTCCTCAAGGTGTTGGCGCACTTTATGTGGCTAACGGTACGCCGATTGACGCTCTACAGCATGGTGGATCTCAAGAGAGAAAGCGGCGTGCAGGGACAGAAAATATTGCGGGGATCGTCGGGTTTGCTGCCGCAGTTGACATTTGTGTGAACGAGCGAGAAAATAAGCAACTTTTTATGGACGAGCTTCGTAAGAGATGGATAGAACTGCTTCACAACCATGTTGAAGTGCCTATCGTTATAAATGGCTCGGAGCAGCACTATTTGCCGCATATCGTAAATATCAGCTTTATTGGTGTCGATACGGAAACGATGCTCATGAATTTGGATATGGAAGGTATCGCAGCAGCAAGCGGTTCTGCTTGTACCTCCGGCGCGCTTGAACGCTCACATGTACTTCGAGCAATGCAATTGCCCGAGGAACAAATTAATTCTGCTGTAAGATTTAGCTTTGGTTTGGGGAATACTTTGGAGGAATTAGAAGATGCCGCACAAAAAGTTGGAACAATCGTGAGGCGTATTCGTAATAACTACTAGGAGGACTCCAGCTAAGCG
>NZ_JBFTSN010000364.1:0-6535 GCF_056400045.1 Paenibacillus sp. 01L418 | reverse complement strand
GTATTGGATGCAGTTTTTGTCCGTGGCATCGGCTTGGTTTGCATTTGCGTTGCCAGCTATCGCTGCCATGTATATCCTAAAGAGAACCTATAAGAACCAGCATATCGCTAGTCACCTGCTATGGAGACGGGTATTGCAGGAGCAGGAAGCGAATCGGCCATGGCAAAAGCTCCGCAGCCGCTGGCTTCTCATTTTGCAGCTGCTCGTTGCTCTAATACTCGTTTTCGCTTTAATGGAGCCAATAGTCATGAGGCAGGCAGCACCATTTGGTCATGCTGTCCTCCTCATTGATCGTTCTGCAAGCATGTCGGCAAAAACAGGAGACAACAATCTTACTGCGAAGACAAGCCTTGAATCAGCAATAGAAGCAGCAGAGATCTGGCTTGACAAACAATCAAATGCTCGATTGATTACGATTGTTGCCACAGGTGCGCAGCCTGAAGTGTTGACGAATCGCCAAAGAAACAAAGAGCAGATGAAACGACAACTGCAAGCGATAACACCTTTTTATGGAAAAACAGATCATACCGCAGCCCTTTCGTTAGCAGATTCTTTGTTGCAAGAGGATTCAAATGGAGAGGTCGTAATTTTTACAGATGGCCAGTGGTCAGATGCTGCAGAAGCCAACAAGCTCAACCTGCATGCAAAAGTTGAGCGTGTAATCGTAGGACAAGCGAGCTCTGACAGCAATGTATCGCTTTTATATTTTGGCATCAAAGCAGATTCGAACGATAGCGGTAAAAGTGTGGGTATGATTACGATAAAAAATGACAGCAAGCGGGAGCAGACGGTAAACCTTGATGTATTCGCTGCAAATGATGAGAGTGACGTGAAAAAGCAGATTCTAGCTGCAAATCGAACCGTTATTGTTCCAGCAGGCGAGTGGGAAAGCGTGGAGATCGTCGATCTTCCTCCAGCCCTTTATTACAAGGCCAGAATTGAACAACGCATGGATGCTGTTGTCATTGATAACACGGCATTTCAATTTCCGACAATTCCAAGTGCTAGGCAAGCACTTCTCATTTCGGAAGGAAATTTGTTTCTGGAGAAAGCACTTCAGCTGGCAGGCGTCCAAACGGTAAAAATAAGTCCAGACAGCGCCGTTCCAACAGGTGAGCAGGTTAATAGACTGGATTGGATTATTTTAGATGGGATGAATGAACGGCTGCTGGCCGACTCTGAATGGTCCCTGCTGCTTAAATCAAAGCCGCTATGGATGATCGATCATCCCGATCAATCGGATGAAACAGCAAGTATTCCAACGAACACGAGAGTAGAGAAGAAGGAGCATCCCCTTACGACTTATATCACATTTGCTGATACGCATATTGGTCGACTGGAGAAGCCTGATGCATCTGAGCTTTTATGGGGAGAGCCGGTACTTAGCTATGGCGGAATACCAGCAATTTATGCAGGCAAGGAGAATGGCAAGGCGAAGCTTCGCTTTACTTTTAATTTTCAAGATACAGATTTGCCGCTCCGGCCAGAGTTTCCGATTCTTATCCTTCAAGCTGCACAGTGGATGAGCGGCGGTTCTCGCCTTGAGCTTGGTTCTGTCATTTCTGAGCAGTTAATGGAAATTTCTCTACATACGAATACGGTTAAAGCGGTTTGGGAAGCGGTTGAGCTTACAGGAGGAGACTCTCGAGCTGAGCGTGCGCTGCTTCGTCAGTCAGCAGAGCTTGATTTGGATTCAGCTGGATTATATATCGCACCCTCCATTCCAGGGTTATACCGCCTCGTAGAAAGCGACATAGATCAAATGGCTGTAAGCAGTCGGATGCTCGCTGTCACGGTTGATCATGAGGAGCTTCAGAAAAATGGAGCCGATGCAGAGGTGTTTTTGCCGAACGCAACCTCTGAGCTCACTCCAGCTCCCGGCATAGATCGTTCAACAGATGAACAGCAGATATCATTGCAATTGTATATTGTGATTTTATTGCTCTTCATAATGGCAGCTGAATGGGAGGTGTATCGCCGTGGGCTTTCAGGCTGAGTTCCCGCTCGCGTTTCTATTGCTGCTTCCTTGGCTTTTATATATCGTTTGGATGTTCAAAATGACCCTTCGACTTCGCGGCCGCAGAAAAATAATGTCTATTGCCACACGATCGATTATACTGTTACTCCTGATTGCAATTGCAGCTCAAGTCCAGCCGTTTATTGAGCGAGAGCAGCGCAGCCTCGTATTTGTCGCTGACAGGTCAGAGAGCATGCGAGCCGACAAACGTATAGGCCAGTGGATAAATGAGGCGTGGACTGCTAAAGAAGAAGCTGATCGGGGAGGAATCATTTCTTCGGGGTTGAATGCGGCAGTTGAACGGACGGTTACGAATAAGGACTTAGCAGGGGATACCGAGTTTAATTTCCAAGCGAATGTCAATCGGAACTATACCGATCTGTCACAAGGGCTTCAGTTAGCAGGAGCTATGSTGCAAAAAGAAGGCGGAGGACGTATTGTTCTGCTCTCTGATGGTGCAGAAAATACAGGTGATGTACTTCGACAAGCACGTATGCTCAAAAATGCAGGTATTTCCGTTGATGTTGTCCATATCAACACTTCGGTTGTAACGGATACCTCGATTGAAGAACTGAATGTACCGGCAGCTCTTAAGCAAGGGGAGACTTTTACCTTTGAGATTGCCATTAACAGTACAATTGCGGGTCAGGCGCAGCTTCGACTATATGCAGATGATACTGAGCTCTCAGTTTCGGATATCCAGCTTGAAAGAGGCGAAAATCGTTATTCGCTGCAAAGCGTTGCGCTGGACCCGGGCTTTCACCGTTTTAGAGCTGAAATATTTACGGCAGGCGATGAACAGCCGGCAAATAATACAGCACATGCCTTTAGCCGGGTAAGTGGTCCACCAAATGTATTAATTGTGGAAGGCGTCCCTGATTCCTCAGCTAACATAGAAGCTGCACTGCAAGCTTCCATCATCCGTTACGAGACGATCATGCCAGAGCAATTGTCGGTCGAGCTAGCACAATATGCAGCATATGACAGCATTATTATGAATAATGTATCCGCTGCGCGTATAGCTGAGAAGCCTATGGAATGGATTGCAAAAGCCGTTAGCGATTATGGGGTAGGCTTGATGATGGTCGGAGGTGACGAAAGCTTTGGGCTTGGCGGTTATTTCAAAACGCCAGTTGAGCGTGCGTTACCCGTATATATGGACTTGCAAGGAAGAAAACAAATTCCATCGCTAGGACTTGTACTCGTCATTGATCGATCTGGAAGCATGTCGGATGGCAAGCTTGACCTTGCGAAAGAAGCTGCCATGCGAACGATTGAGCTGCTGCGAGATACAGATACAGTAGGAGTAGTTGCGTTTGATTCTTCGCCTTGGTGGGTTGTAAAGCCGACGAAGCTTACAGATCGCCAAGCTGTCCTTGATCAAATCCAAAGCATTCAGCCTGAAGGAGGCACCGAAATATTTTCAGCGCTGAATGAAGGTTATGAAGGTTTATATAAGCTTGACGCACAGCGCAAGCACATGATTTTGCTGACGGATGGTCAATCTTCAACGAATGCCAACTACAATACGATTACAGATGCAATGAATGAGAAAAATATGACGTTGTCGACAGTTGCTGTAGGAGAAGGCGCTGATCAAAATCTGCTTGAGCAGCTGGCCAAAAATGCCAAAGGACGGTATTACTTTACGAAAGACGAAAGCACGCTTCCCGCTATTTTTAGCCGAGAGACCGTGATGATGTCTAGAACGTACGTCGTGGAGCAAACCTTCACCCCAAGTATCGGTCAAGCAGGAGAGTGGTCTTCCCTTTGGCGCAATGGATTGCCTGCAATCCATGCCTATATAGCAACTACGCCGAAAGAAACAGCTGAGATTGCATTATGGACACCTGAAGGCGATCCACTCCTCGCACGCTGGTCTTATGGTTCTGGAAGGACGGTTGCATGGACTAGTGATTTAAGCGGAAAATGGTCAAGCCAATGGGTGCAATGGGCAGAGCTTCCTAAAGTTTTCGTTGATTGGGTAAAATGGACGTTTCCACAGTTTGAGCATGCTCCTTATTCCATTACTGCACAAGTAGATGGTAATGAAGCAAAGTTAACCGTTCATTCACAGGCAGAGGGAGCAGGGGCTGACAGCAAGCTTTCTGCAGGTATTCTGAATCAAGAGGGAGAAAGCGAACGGAAGCGGTTAATGCCAGTGGCACCTGGTGAATTTGAAACGAAGCTAGCAGTTACTGAACCCGGTGTTTATTTGGTGCAAATTGGTCAAGGGGATAGTCATTCGTCTATTCAAAATGGGAATACGGCAGGATTTGTGATCCCTTATTCGCCAGAATATCGAATCGCAAATCAGGATGGTTTAAAGCTGCTTGAACAGGTGGCCGCCACAACTAGTGGAAGAATGTTAGATCCAACAGACCCAAAGCAAGCCTTCCAATTTGAACCTGTTCTTACACGGCAAGTTTATAACTGGACACATGGCCTTCTCGTGGCAGCACTGCTGCTATGGCTGCTCGATATCGCCATTCGCAGATTGTCTATTTCATGGAAACGTAGGTTTCAGCTGCTTATCCAAACTAGAAAAACGAAGTTATCAATCCAGCGAGATAACGAAAGAGCCTTAAGTGGCCATTCGTCAAGCTCTGTGAGTCGCTTAAAGGAAAGAAAGTCAGAAGCAGTCCGTTTTTATAGCGGAGATAACCATCCACGATATCGTGAAGAAAAAGGTCAATCGGGAGATGCTTCGGGCAAACGAGACGATGAGGAAAAAGTGAATGTTTCTATTGCAAGGAACACGAGCGTACAAGTGCCAACCAGAGAGGTGGAGCGCACGCAAGAAAATGATCCCAGTGTTGCAAGAGAACTAGATTCGAGTCGAGCTAATATGCAAGGTAAAGCAGATAACGGAGCCACGATCAATCGTCTACTTGCAGCTAAAAACAGAAAGAAGCGTTAGTATACTACTATTAATGCGGAGGAGGTGCCCATTTGAACATGATAAAAAAAGAACATCGAATGGAAAGCATTCGTTTTTTTGTCCAAGAATTGATTTCATCGATCAATAATGAGGTGAAAAAACAAGAAGCGTCTATTCATTTATTCGGCGTTGCTAGCTTGGCCTCCATGTTGGCAATGAAAAGAGGACAGGATGCTGAGCTCGCTTCAATCGCAGCATTGCTTCACCGATATTATGATTACAAAACCGGTATTAGTGAGTTTTCTGGTCTTAACAGCGCAGAATCCGTACGACCTTTTATTCGGGATTTGGATCTGTTTACGAAGGAAGAGCAAAATACAATTCTTAGAGCGATCTTTTATTATGAAGACAGAAGCAGAAGCCAATGGCCTTATGAAGAAATTTTAAAGGACGCCTATTTATTGCAATTGTATCTTCACCAGCCAAATCATTGTTTTGATCAGGACGGTAAAAGTAGACTTGAAAAGGTATTAAATGAACTTATGATTCCTGCCAAGTTTGTAGGAGCGTTAATAAACTGTGATACTGGCGGGACGGATGAGCGTTCAACTACGCGCGAGCTGCTTGCTGACATCGCAGAGTCGCTTGCGGCTAAAGATATTATTGGCGTTCCTGGCGATGAACGGTATAGAGAAATATGCCGATATTGGCCGGACTCTGATATCCATAAAGTGTTGAAAAATAGCTGGTGCGCTGCATTTGTTTATTATTGCTGCAAATTGGCAGGATTTCGTCTCCCCATTCGTTACCCGAATGGTG
This sequence comes from Paenibacillus sp. 01L418, assembly GCF_056400045.1. NCBI lineage: Bacteria > Bacillati > Bacillota > Bacilli > Caryophanales > Paenibacillaceae > Paenibacillus > Paenibacillus sp. 01L418. The sequence goes on along the minus strand of NZ_JBFTSN010000364.1, from coordinate 818 downwards.
TTTGTCGTTTTGCGGGTGTAGCTGCTTGGCTGGAATGGGCACAACTGCCTGAAATCGGATTTTTTTATAAGGATGGGCAGGAAGGATTTACACCTCAGCGAGGCGATATTGTCATTTACGATAAGCTGCTATCTGATGAGCCTCATGATCATATTGGCATCATTTTGAGTTGCGAGGATACTCAGTTACTCGTAGCTGAGGGTAATCGAGACAATCAGAACTACTCAGATGTTTTTTACAGGGAAAGACAACGCTTTATACTAGGGTACATACGGATAAGTAATGACTACCAATATGAATGGAGCGGCGAGTATGTTCCAATTAATTAATGCTATTAATAATTAAGTGGGTTAATCAAGATAGACATGAGCTGGCCGTAGCGTTACAATGCTTGTAAATGAAAATTTAAATGCAACGCTTGAAGGGATGGGTAACATGTACTCAGAGATTACGACAGCCGAGTTAGAGAGCCAGTTGAAGGAAGGTAAAACCTTAAATCTAGTTGATGTTCGTGAAACAGAGGAGTGGCAAGAAGGCCATATTAAAGAAGCGCGCAGCATCCCGCTATCGTCGCTCCAAGAGCGGATTGATGAGTTTCAGCAAGGGGAAGAAGAGATCCTTATTATTTGCCGCAGCGGCGGTCGCAGCGGGAAAGCTTGTGATTACCTCGAATCTCAAGGTTATAAAGTAGTAAACGTAGCTGGCGGCATGCTTCAATGGCAAGGCGAAGTAGCTACTGGAGAATAATAGAATAATAGGTTTCTAAAAAAGCCCATTGCGGGCTTTTTTTATTTGCATATTCGAATGCAGGAATAGAT
>NZ_JBFTSN010000363.1:0-6541 GCF_056400045.1 Paenibacillus sp. 01L418 | reverse complement strand
ACATATGGCAGTAAACTATATTTGTCGGCACTGCAGAACATCGATGGGGTCGCTTAGCGGGTCAAATATAACGGAGCATCAACTGGGCTTCCATTTCTTGACCCCCGAAGAACGCAGCGATATAATAGCGTATGACCCAAATGGGGATGTAACGGTAAAAGTGGTCTGTGATTATTGCCGCGAGGCGATTGATGCGAACCCAGAGCTTCATTTGGTAACTAGTCCTCTTCAATGACGGAAAGTGAATAGTATGAGCCTTAGCAGATGGCTGAGGCTTATTTTCAATGTACAGGGAGCGATCGTATCACTCTCCGATTGTGTAAAGAAACGGGGTGTCGCAAAAGTTGAAAGCTTTAATTAATGCTTTTGCCGCGGATACGGACGTTCAGTCCGTTATATCCGGTATTCGTAAAGGCATGCGTGAGCAGATGATATCTGGCCTCGCAGGCTCTTCCAGACAAGTGCTCATTGCAGCGCTGCGGGAGGATGTAGAGCGTCCTATGCTTGTTGTGACGCATAACATGTTCTCTGCGCAGAAGATTGCGGAGGACTTGCAGGAATGTCTTTCGTCAGAAAATGTATTATTATATCCCGCAAATGAGCTGGTAGCTGCAGAAGCGGCGATCTCGAGTCCTGAGACGCTTGCGCAGCGAATGGATGTGCTGATCAAGCTGTCCCAAGGCTATCGCGGGATTGTTGTCGTGCCCTTCTCCGGCGTTCGGCGTTATTTGCCTATAAGCAGTGTTATGGCTGAAGCGCAAGTAGAGGTTCAAGTTGGCCAATCACTGCCGATAGATGCTTTTCTGCGGCAAATGACCGCTCTTGGCTATACACGGGCTGACCGCGTAGAATTGCGTGGCGATATGAGCGTGCGCGGCGGGATTGTTGACTTCTATCCGCTTACGGCTTCACAAGCGTACCGGATCGAATGGTTTGGCGATGACGTTGATTCCATACGTACCTTCGATCCAGCAGATCAACGTTCTTTGGATCGATTGGAATCTTATGTGGTTCCGCCATGCCAAGAGCTACTCGCAGACGGACACCGTATGGAGACTGCGGCAAATCATGCGCAGCGGCTGCTGGAGAAGCAGCTCGATAAGATGACAGATCGTACAGCCAAGGATCGACTTCGCACGGAGCTGGGCGGAGAGATTGAAAGGCTGCGTGAGCATGTTTATTTTCCGGAAATTTATAAATATATTTCGTTGTTATACCCAGAGCGTCAAACGATTCTTGACTATATGCCAGCTGACACGCTGCTCATACTAGACGAGCCAACGCGTTTAATAGAGACAGCGAAGCAATTGGAGCGGGATGAAGCGGAATGGTCCATGCATTTGCTGCAAAACGGCAAGTCGCTTCCGGATCTTGCTCTTGCCCGCGATACAGAGGAGATTTTGCATCACCGTCCGTTTCCAACGCTGTTCTTGTCCTTATTCTTAAGGCAAATCCCGCATTCGCAGCCGCAAAATATATTGAACATGACAAGCCGCTCGATGCAAAATTTTCATGGACAAATGAATGTGCTGAAGGCAGAAATGGAACGTTGGCGCAAGACGGGTGCCACAGTAATGATGCTTGCCGGCAATGCAGAGCGCATGGAACGCATGCGCCGAGTTCTTGACGACTATAGCATTGAGACGCCTACTCTGCTAGAAGGTAATTTGCAGTCCGGTTTTGAGCTGCCATCCTCTCACCTTGTCATTATTACTGAAGGCGAGATGTTCTCCCAAAAGCAGCGCAAAGCCCGGAAAATGGATAAAAAAGTTGATAATGCCGAGCGTATTAAGAGCTATACAGAGCTTAAGGTCGGCGACTATGTGGTTCACCATAACCATGGTATTGGCAAGTATGTTGGTATAGGTACGCTTGAAATAGCAGGTATTCATAAAGATTATTTGCATATTCTCTATGCTGGCGGCGATAAGCTATCTGTTCCAATCGAGCAAGTGGATATGATTCAGAAGTACGTCGGCAATGAAGATAAAGAGCCTAAGGTCAATAAACTCGGCGGTAGTGAATGGACACGGGCGAAGAGCAAGGTAAAAGCATCCGTTCAGGATATTGCTGATGATTTGATCAAGCTGTATGCAGAGCGGCAGACGGCACCGGGGTACGCTTTTGGACAAGATACGTCGTATCAGAATGAGTTCGAAGCGATGTTCCCTTATGACGAGACGCGTGACCAGCTCAGAGCGATCGAAGAGATTAAGAAGGATATGGAGAAAACCCAGCCGATGGATAGGCTGTTATGCGGAGACGTCGGTTACGGAAAAACAGAGGTCGCCATTCGTGCTGCCTTCAAATCAGCAATGGACAGCAAACAGGTAGCGGTGCTAGTTCCGACGACTATTTTGGCGCAGCAGCATTATGAGACATTCCGCGAGCGTTTTGCGGGTTATCCGATTAACGTTCAGGTGCTCAGCCGTTTCCGTTCACGCAAGGAACAGAATGAAACGATGAAGGGCCTGAAGGCGGGAACGGTGGATGTCGTTATTGGGACGCATCGCCTGCTGTCGCAGGATATTATTTTCAAATCGCTCGGCCTTCTGATCGTGGATGAGGAACAACGTTTTGGCGTATCGCATAAGGAAAAGCTGAAGAAGCTTAAAACTAATGTCGACGTGCTTACGCTGACTGCGACACCGATTCCAAGAACGCTTCATATGTCGATGCTTGGCGTGCGGGACTTGTCTGTTATTGAAACGCCGCCGGAAAATCGTTTCCCTGTGCAAACCTATGTGGTGGAATACAGCCCGTCCCTCGTACGGGAGTCGATAGAGCGCGAGCTGGCACGTGGAGGCCAAGTCTATTACTTGTATAACCGTGTACAAGGCATCTACCAAATGGCGGAGCAAATCAATGCGCTTGTACCAGGTGCTAGAGTTGCGGTCGGCCATGGGCAAATGTCAGAGCAGGAGCTGGAGAAGACCATCCTTGATTTCCTCGATGGTGAATCCGATGTTCTGGTAAGCACCAGCATTATTGAGACAGGCGTCGATATTCCGAACGTGAATACGCTTATTGTGCATGATGCTGACAAAATGGGACTCTCTCAGCTGTATCAGCTGCGCGGACGCGTTGGTCGTTCGAATCGTATTGCATACGCGTATTTCACGTATCAACGGGATAAGGTGCTTACGGAGGTTGCGGAGAAGCGTCTGCAATCCATCAAAGAATTTACTGAGCTCGGATCAGGCTTCAAAATCGCAATGCGCGATCTATCGATTCGTGGAGCGGGCAACCTGCTTGGGGCGGAGCAGCATGGCTTTATTGCCTCGGTAGGCTTCGACATGTATTCGCAGATGCTGGCTGATGAGATCGCGAAGCGCAAAGCGGAGATGAGCGGCGAAGAAATCAAAGAAGAGAAGCCAGTTAGCATGCTTATTGATATTAGTGTAGATGCTTATTTGCCTTCGGATTACATTTATGACAGCATCCAAAAAATTGAGATCTATAAAAAAGTAGCTGCTATCCGAACGTTCGAAGAGGCAGATGATGTGATTGATGAGCTTGTGGATCGTTTTGGCGATTTACCGCAAGCGGTAAGCAATTTGCTCGCAGTGGCTAGATTAAAAGTATATGGCACGATGTATGGCATTGAACAGCTCAGCGGCAAAGGTGATGATCTGCTGCTTCGTTACGCAGCTAGCGAGAAGCTGAGGATTGACCGTAAGAAGGTGGATCAGCTTTGTCTGAAGCATGAGAACCGCTTTAAGCAGGGCAGCGAGCAGGAGCCAAACCCAAGTATTTTGCTGCGCGGCAAGGGATTGAATATGGAGCAGAAAATTCATATGATTGAACAATTTTTGCAAGCGTACAAGGATGTTCTCCTTTATAAAGACGAATTGCAAGATGCGACAACATAGACAAGATTCGCTTTATACGCCCCTTTTCTGATACAATACTATCAAGTTCTCAATATGAAAGGGGATTCAACATGTTACACAGTTCACGCAAATCGGCATGGCGCAAAGGCGCGCTGCTTATCGTGGCAGTCGTGCTGGTCTTGACGATGGCGGCATGCGGCGGCGCGAAGGAAACAGAAGTTGCAACCTATAAAGGCGGCAATGTGACAGACAAGGAATTCAACAAGTATTTGGATGTATTTACGGTTATGCAGCCAGCGTATGCGCAAGTTATTGAAATTCCGCAATTTAAGGAGCAGCTGCTCCAGCAGTATATTTCCTACAAAATTTTAAGCGGCCAGGCTTCTAAGGAAGACGTGAAAAAGGCTGAAACAGAAGTAAAAGAACAAATGAAGCAGTATAAAACGGCGCTTTCCCAAGATGCCGAATTGAAAGCTGCTGTAGATGCTAAGAAATTGAAAGACAAAGATATGGAAAACTATTTGCTTATGACTTCCAAGCTTGTAGCTCATATGAACGCTCAAGTAACTGAGGAAGAAATGAAAGCAGAATATGAAAAGAACGGTATTAACTATGCAACCGTTTCTGTTCGCCACATCTTGGTATCAACCAAAACAACGGATCCAACTACACAAGAAGAAAAAGAGATTCGCACGGATGCAGAAGCATTGGCTCGTGCTAAAGAAGTGAAAGACAAGCTAGCAGCAGGCGGAGACTGGGCTGCTCTTGCCAAACAATACTCCGACGATCCAGGCTCGAAGGACGCAGGCGGTCTATATGCGGACAAGAAGAATGGTCAATGGGTAGAAGAATTTAAACAAGCTGCTTATAAACAAGAGATTGGCGTTATTGGCGAGCCTGTGAAAACAGATTTTGGCTACCATGTTATCCTTGTTGAGAAACGTGATACGCCAGCATTTGATAAATTAACTGATGCAGATAAAGAATCAGTAAAAGGTACAGTTGCTTCTGAGAAAATGAACAAATATATGACAGACGAGCTTCCTAAGCAAGAAATCGTCATTAAGCTTCCAAAAGCAAGTGATACTCCTGCTAGCGATGCTCCTGCTGGTGAAGAAACGCCGGCTACGGATGCTCCAGCTACAGAAGCACCTGCAACGAAATAAGTGCAAAACAAACATGTCAGACCCTTTAACCATTCACCGGTTAAGGGGTCTTTTTCTGAAACTATGCTGAGTAAGGATGGATTGTATGCTGAACACAAATCAATATTTGCTGCGTGAAGCCAAAAGCGGGCCGCGAGAAGCTGAAAGGTGTTGTCGATGAAAATACGACAGTCGGCATTTTTGAGCTTACAGATAAAGGCGAAATATGGATGTTTGGCGAAAATTCGGGCAGATCGGGTCAAGCGGTATATAATGCACTGGGTCTAAAAATTCCTGAATCGATTAAAAAGCAAGTGGATGCCAACGACGGCTTTTTCCAGCTGTCTAAAGAAGCACTTCCTGAGTATTCGGCAGATTATATGTTTATAACCGTCTATGACCCGGAGAAGAAGGGTGAGGCGATTAAGCAGCTGACAGACTTAGCGGTTTGGAAAAGCTTAGACGCCGTGAAAAACAATCAATATTTTGAAAATGATTTTAATACATTCTATCGTTATGATCCCATTGCTATAAGCGGACAAGTCGATCTTATTGTAGACATGCTTATTGCAAGAGCAGAAGAAAATAAAAAATAATATATGAATTTAAACAAGTTAACCCAACTTGAGGCATTTGCCTTAGGTTGGGTTTTTTATGTGAATAAAAATGTCATACAATCAACATTTCGCACATAAAAAAAGTAAATCGACAAACAAGTGTCATTATACCTAACATAAATGCGAATAAATTGCCCCTAATTGACCATTTTTAAGTATGAATGTATCCCTTGAAAAAATTAGTGTTAACTATATTGACATTAACTTAATTCCCAATCTATAATAAAAGCACGAACAATGGAAGTTAAATCCATGTAAATGTTCGGAAATATAGAGACAAATATGAAGCGATGGGGAGTGGGAAGATGAAAAAGAGAATGTTTTATTCATTTGGCCTTATGTTTGTAGCTTTAACGATCGTATTGACAGGTTGTGGCRCAAACAACAACAAACCAGCATCTACGAATGGGGAAACAGATAAACCTACGAATGCTGCCAATGCCGGATCGGGAGCAGACGGGGAAATAAAAGTGGGAATATTGCACTCACAGAGCGGCACCATGGCAATTAGCGAGGTATCGGTTATCGATGCTGAAATGATGGCTATCGATGAAATTAATGCTGCAGGCGGTGTTTTAGGTAAAAAGATTGTACCTGTACTTGAAGACGGCGCTTCCGATTGGCCGACCTTCGCTGAGAAGGCGCGCAAGCTTATTTCTGAAGATAAAGTGGCTACCGTATTTGGTGGATGGACTTCCGCAAGCCGGAAAGCAATGAAGCCGGTATTCGAAGAGTTAAATGGCCTGCTGTGGTATCCGGTGCAATATGAAGGTCTTGAATCTTCTCCGAATATTTTTTATACAGGCGCTACGACAAACCAACAAATCGTTCCATCTGTTTCGTGGCTGCTTGAAAACCGCGGCAAGAAATTTTACTTACTCGGATCGGACTATGTATTCCCTCGTTCCGCAAACCTCGTAATAAAAGAACAGTTGAAGGCTGAAGG
>NZ_JBFTSN010000362.1:0-6565 GCF_056400045.1 Paenibacillus sp. 01L418 | reverse complement strand
CTGCAACACCGTAAGAAAATTTCCCATTCTGCAGGCCGACCCGATATACATAAGTATCAATAACATCCGACACCGGTCTTAGAATTGGATTCTGGGCAAGGATCAAAATATCTTCAAAACCAGCACTTAATAAATTCCCCATTGCTAGAATCATAAAGATGATAATAACCGGCATAATCGTTGGTATCGTAATGAGATAAATTTGCTTAAACTTGCTGGCTCCATCAATATCTGCGGCTTCATACAAATGCGGATCTACACCTGCGATTGCAGCAAGGTAAATAATCGAGCCAAAGCCGATTTCCTTCCATACCGTGGTCGAAACCAGTATGCCCCAGAAGTATTCCTTTAGGGACAGGAAGTTGACCGGTTCATCTATCGCTCCAACACCTTCAAGCAGCATATTGACACTGCCGTTTTCAGTTGAAAGCAACGCCATAACCATGCCGCCTACAATAACCCATGACATGAAATACGGTAGATATGTAATCGTTTGTACGACTCTCTTAAACACCATATGCCTGACTTCATTAAGCATTAGCGCCAATATAATCGGTGCTGGAAAACCTATTAATAGCTTTAAAAGGCTGATCACAAGTGTATTTCTCATGACCGTAGCGATATCAGGTGCAGTAAGGAACGCTTCAAAATGTTTAAAGCCCACCCAAGGGTTATCGAATATTCTCGATCCCGTAAAAAGGTTGTAATCCATAAACGCCGTCAATACACCATACATAGGTATATAGGCAAATACGAATATCAGCAAAATACCCGGCCACACCATCAATTGCACATCCATTTGCTTCATCAGGCGGTTGAAAAAGGTTTTTTTTCTCGGGCTGTTCTCCGGCGGAGTCGCTGTGTACTTTACCTTCGTTGTTGCTTGCGACATGCTCATCCTCCCATAATAAATTGATATAATTTTTGCAAATTAGTACTGAAGCGTCCTGCATCTTCAGCAGCAAATGCCGTTCATTAGGCTCATTTACATTCTAACTCTGTCAAAATGTTGAAACTATATAATAAAAACCCGATTTTTTATACTTTCACAGGCTTTTATGATAAATTCGATCATTTTATTGATTTTTGCAAACAAAATTGGTGAGGATGGTTTCAAAAATGGCCTTAAAATGACAAAAAAAACACGCCTTAAAAGGCGTGTCGTGTGTTGTAAAGCTATATGTTCAAACCACCCAAGCTGGCACCTTTAACAAATAATCGCTCGATGCTCTTCAGTACCGAAGGATCTGGAATTAATGGCGGTGCTTGATGCGGTTTAATACGAGCGTCAATAATCAAATTGTCACAAGCCCAATGCTTGTTCTCATAATGACTATTCACGCCATACATATCGTGTGATGGATTGCTGCGCGTAAAGGTAACCCATAGGAAGTTTTTAATCGTCTCGCTAATGAAATGACTATCATCACCTACTATAATCATAGGGCATGAAGAAAGAGCTCCCTTTTCTTGTATAGCATCACATAACAATTGCATTTCCTGCTTAGCACTGGCATAACTCATAAATGTAGAGCCTTGGATGACTACAACTCCCGGCATGACCATACGCGCATGCTCAAATCCGCTTATTTCTTTGAAAACATCGGGCACTTCTGTACATAAGTCTCTCTTTTTGTCCCCATATGCTGCGATGACTACTTTACTGCCGCTGTTTAATCCCGTACCCGAATAATCGAGTGTATCAATCGTCGTATTTGTATGGAAATGAATGTCACGGCTAAGATCGATACGTTCTAGTATATACGTTAAAAAATCCACTTCATCATGTGAATCCAGCGGCCTTTGATCTTCAGCTGTAATAAAAAGGTATTTGGCCAAACTCAGTTGTCCCGTACCCAAAATCCGATTAGCAATGGTGAGCAGCTCTGCCGGCTGTTTCACTTGCTGATACGGGGTGTACCGTTCGCTGCCTATTGCAAAAAGCAGAGGATGAACACCCGCTGCATCTACAGCATGCACTTCCTTTACACCAGGAATTTCTTGTCTAATCGCATCACCTGTCAGCTCATGAATGAGCTCTCCAAACGCTGTATCCTCTTGCGGCGGACGGCCAACAACGGTAAATGGCCAAATCGCTCCCGGCTTCGCGTACACTTTATGAACTTTCATGACAGGGAAAGGATGAGTAAGACTGTAATACCCCAAATGATCACCAAATGGTCCCTCAGGCTTCGTCTCGCCTTGATGAATTTCTCCTGTTATAACAAAATCAGCATCGTTGCTAATACAGAACCCATCCAAATAACTGTAGCGGAAACGGTGTCCTGACAGCATTCCGGCAACAGTCATCTCTGTCAGCCCTTCCGGCAGCGGCATAACAGCTGCAAGCGTATGTGCTGGAGGRCCGCCTACAAAACAGCTTACTTTTAAAGGGATACCCTTTTTATTCGTTTTATCTTGATGCACGCCGATGCCGCGATGAATCTGATAATGCACGCCAATTTCTTTGTTCATTTCATAATCATTGCCGCTCAGCTGTACACGATACATACCCAAATTTGAATTCATAATTCCTGGCTTGTCTGGATCTTCCGTGTAGACTTGAGGCAGGGTTACAAATGCACCGCCATCCATTGGCCAGCTTTGAATAAGCGGCAAATCCGAAATTTGTATTTCCTGCGCAGTTACTGGCAGACTGCCCGACTTCTTAACCGGAAGAGCTTTCCAAGCGGCCAAACCGGTTCTGACATGCTTAAACGGATTTTTTAATGCCTTCATGGGATCATTGCGCAGCTCCATCACACTTTGCACCGATTCCCAAGTGTTGCGGAATATGAATTTGCTGCGCTCTACCGTTCCGAACAAATTAGAAACTGCCCGAAATTTAGAGCCTTTTACATTTTCGAATAGCAGCGCTGGACCGCCAGCCTCATAAACTTTCATATGGATAGCAGCCATCTCAAGATACGGGTCAACTTCTTCTTTTATACGAACCAAATGTCCGTTTTTCTCTAAATCAATGACACATTCTTCTAAATTGCGATACATTTGAAATTCTCCAATCTCAGCCTGATAGGGTGATCAAAACTCACGCTCTTTTTATTAAAATTAATTCATATTGTTGCCTATTGTCAAACGCGATCAAAAATCAAATGTTAYATGCAGCCAAGTATTAGCAAAAAACAAAAATACGCCATAAATGGCGTACTTTTATCATCTTATTAACGAAGTTTATAGTATTGATTATATACTTACTCTACTACAAAAGTATAGGCAGGCAGCCGTTAAAAAGCGCCTCCCTTGCCTTACAATTCGTTTTTTGTAGTATACAATACAGGCCAAGCTTCGCCCTCGTATATTTCTCCCTCTCTGCCGTTCATCATCTGTGCATTAAAATGATTATTGCCCTTAGCATCATATTTATATTTGGTTTCACCCGTCATGAGATGAACCGCCATTGAGCGGCGTGCTTGATCACTCGTATTAGGCCCGCTTCCATGGATGGTCAATGCATGATGAAAGCTTACTTGCCCGGCTTTCATTATAACAGGTACCGTTGAAAACTTTTCATTTTCCGGGATGTCCATTGCTTGCTGCTGCTTCTCCAAATTTTGCTCAAAGAAATCATTTACATTCAACAAGCCCCACTGGTGGCTGCGCGGCACCATCTGCATACAGCCATTCGATAGATCCACATCCGTAAATGCAACCCAAGCCGTAATGAGCGTCGGACCCGCGCAGCATTGCCAGTAAGCGTAATCTTGATGCCAGCCTACATTTGCTGTTTCCTTGCCTGTACCTCTTCCTGGTTTATACAGCAGCTGATCATGAAACAACCTTATCGTTTCCGTCTCCATCAAGGCAGCGGCAATTCCTCCGATTGTAGCGTTTACTGCTACGTTACGAAGTGTCAGATCTGACCAATGCGAATTATCTGTTTTCCTCAGAGCCCGCGGATTATCCTGTCCTTCCAGCCAATTGCATACCGGTGCTTTTCCAGTCTCGTATTCGCCGCGATATAGACGATCCTGATGCGCGACGATTTCCGCTAGCTCATCCTCAGAGAAAATAATAGGCGAAATCCAGTAACCATTTTCAGCAAAAAATGTGACATCTTCTTGTACAGGGAGACAATCTTTACGCAGTTGACCATTCATAGACATATTAAGCACCTCATGAATTCATATTTTAAACATATGATCATTATAAACCGGTTAAATTACGTTGTATTTTTTAATCCCATGCATAGATTTAAAGTTTTTGATCATTATTGCTTGTTGAGATTTTGTGCTGAAAAGGTATAATCGAAGGTAATTGTTTTGAAGAGAAGAAGGGATACGCGAATGAGTGAAAATAATTCATTGAAGAACGAGGTGCCCAAACAGCATCTTGTTATTGAAAACGATGGTGAGTTTCGAATCGAATTGCCCTTCGATTCTGATGCGAGCCATATTTATTATCTCGGTGTGAATCATTATGAAAACTGGAGCACATCGATTCATTATCATGATCATTTCGAATTGTGCTACGTGGATGAAGGGTACAGTCAATACAAAATCGATAAAACGGTTTATGAAATTGAGAAAGGCCAGCTCCTGCTTACTAAGCCTGAAGAAATCCATTTTGGATTAGCAGGAAAACATAAGCCTTTCAAGCTCTATTACATCGGGTTTAGGCTGGAGAGGCTCCACCATTTGTATCCTGAATTTTATCGCATTGGGCTTCAACGAATCGCTCATGATCAAGATAGCCGAGTAAAAGCACTTTTCGAGCATATAATGACCGAAATTAAAAATAAAGCTTATTTAAGCTTGCCCATGGTGGAGGGGTTATTTCAACAGCTGCTTGTGACGACGCTCCGTCATTTTCTTGATCCAGCATTAGCAGCAGAGGCCCCTCCAAGGCCGCTTAACGACGCGATTACTGAAGTAATGAATCAGCTGCATCGTGAGGTTCGCTATAACTATGATCCCGAGCAGCTAGCAAAGTCTATCCATATTAGCCGCTCGCATCTCGCAAGGGAATTCAAAAATGCCGTTGGCATTCCCCTCGGAGAATATGTTCGTCACTTATGCTTGGATAAAGCGAAGTCCGAGCTACGTAGCACGTCGAAAGCGATCTCGCAAATCGCAGAAGAGCTGCAATTCTCATCCATTCATACGTTTAGCATATTTTTCAAACGATTTACAGGGCAAACGCCAACTCTCTATCGCCAATCTACAAAATCTAATCTATAAATAAATACATGACTTTTGCTCTGATACACAGCCCAAAGAAGCCTTCCCGTCGACATGACGGGAAAGCTCCATCTGGATAAATAAAAGGGAAAGCATGCGAGCTTATTTCAGCCTTACACTATAAAACCTCATTGCACGAGGCACTCCCTTGATTTCTAATTTGCCTGCGTAAATAAGCTCGCGCAGTCTATATTCGAAATAGCTGTCTCCAATACATTGCTCATAATAGCCCAATGCTTGGCCAACTACTCTGGCCGCCTTTATAAATTCATCTTTTGGTTTATGCTGCAGCAGCGACTCTACCGTTTCGAACAAATAATCATCCAAGTAATCTTCATCTACATGTTGAATTTTACTTTGATTCCAAATACGCAGCACCTCATCATGCTCTGCAAGCGCTAGCCATTCCTTCACCAGTTGCTGCCTTATGTCGCCAGTTGTCTGCCCATTTTCCTCTGCTTCACCTATAACAGCCTTTAACTTATCTACCGGAACCTCTCCTAATTGCAAAYAGTTAATGAATGTTTCGGGTGTATTATACCTTCTGCTGCATGCCTCTTCTGCATTAAACACGTAAATACCATTTAAATGGTGTCTGAGCAAATAAAGCGCATAACGCAAACCAGTCTGTTCATGAGCATTGTTACCACACCATATGACAATTGAAGCTTGCTCTGGAATTTGTGCTAATAAGCTTTGGTGAGAGAAGGCTTCCTCTTCCATATCAAAATATGATTCGTCATAACCAACATTAATATGATTTTTAAACCACTCCTTCCTCTTAAGCCATCCCTCTTCCGTATGCAGCTGCCATATTGGGCCTATAGAGAAGCTTTCATTAAGAGTAATGACCTTATTGGAATCCGCTAACCCAAGCTGTTTAATAGCCAGTTTCAAACTGCCTGCAACAGAGTCTCCAAACACAATATGAATTTTCGTGACAGCCGAATCCAGCTCTTTCTTATTATTGTTTTGGGAATTCAGCAATGAATCGTAAAGTTCTTTCAAATTATTAAAAAGATCTTCTCGAGCCTCTAAATTCTGCTCCGCTATCTCAATTTGAAGCATAACTAACTTTAGAGCCTGTCTCACATCATCTGTAGAAAGCTCCTCGACCGCCTTGCGTATTTCCAACATTTTATTCAAAAGCTATCTCCTTCCTTTCCTCTTTACTTGGCGATACACATGGATAAGAATAAGCCAGAAGATCAAAGCCCCTTTTCTTCAGAATAGGTAGACTCATCGGACTAGCATCTACCGTCAGCAAGCGGAATCCATTTTCCCAAGCTGCCTGTGCTCGTACAGCAAGTAAAGAAGTATACAACCCTTTATTTCTGTATTCAGATAAGGTTGAACCACCCCATAAG
>NZ_JBFTSN010000361.1:0-6594 GCF_056400045.1 Paenibacillus sp. 01L418 | reverse complement strand
GATGGTCGGGACGACACGATTTGAACATGCGACCCCCTGGTCCCAAACCAGGTGCTCTACCAAGCTGAGCTACGTCCCGGGAAAAGATGGTGCCGTCGAGAGGACTTGAACCCCCAACCTACTGATTACAAGTCAGTTGCTCTACCAGTTGAGCTACAACGGCAAGATGTATTCGCTAAACACAAGATGTATTATCGCATATAAACTGAAATAATTGCAAGTGTTTTTTTAATTTTTTTTCTGAAAGGATGATTAGGGTGAAAATCGTTATTGCACCGGATGCGTTTAAGGGGTCAAGCAGCGCATTTCAAATTGCTAGCACAATGGAAGCAGGCATTCGCACAGTACATCCACATGCTGAAATCGTACAGCTCCCAATGGCTGATGGCGGTGAAGGTACGATGGAGATTTTGGTACAAGCTACAGGCGGGAGTTTTATCGAGGTTCCTGTTCACGATCCGCTCAGCCGAAGCATTCATGCAAGATATGGCGTACTGGGAGATGGCCAAACCGCGGTTATTGAGCTTGCTGAAGCATCTGGTCTTGCTTTGCTCAAGAGTGAAGAGAAAAATCCGCTTATCGCTTCAACATTTGGCACCGGTGAATTGATTCGGCATGCACTCGGTTCTGGTTATCGTCAATTTATTATTTGCTTAGGAGGCAGCGCGACCAATGATGCCGGATCGGGCATGCTGCAGGCGCTCGGAATGAAGCTGTTAGATGAAAGTGGAGCAGAGCTGCCGCTTGGAGGCGTTCATTTGTCGAAGCTTGCATCGATTGATGATGCTGGTTTCCATTCGAGCATTCGCGAAAGCAGCTTCATTATTGCTGGCGATGTAAGTAATCCATTGTGCGGGGAGCGTGGAGCTTCTTTGGTTTACGGTCCTCAGAAGGGAGCATCGTCAGAAGCAGTCAAGCAGCTTGACCTTGCATTAGCTCATTTTGCTGAATGTATATCCAAGCATACTGGGATTGATGTGGCGAATTTGCCAGGCAGCGGAGCGGCAGGAGGAACAGGTGCAGCACTTTTAGCTTTTTTTGACGCCGCTATGCACGCTGGAGCAAAACTTGTAATGGATAGAATTGGATTTGAGGAGCATATTGTTGGCGCTGATTGGATTTTGACAGGCGAAGGGAGATTAGACAGCCAAACGGGATCAGGCAAGGTGATCAAGGCGATATGTGATGCCGCTCGGGGGCAGCGCATCCCTGTAATCGCCGTTTGCGGGTCAATTGATGCGAGTTCAGCATACACGTCGGAGCTTGGTCTTCGTGCAGGCTTCTCGCTCGTGCCGGGTCCATGTTCTGTAGAAGAGGCGATAGACCACACGGATGAGTGGCTGCTTGATCGTATCGTTCATATTTTCAGCTTGTTATAAAGACATAACAAAAAAGAAGCAGCCTATGCAGTGAGCAAAGGCTGCTTCTTTCTTGTTAACCTATCGTTATGCGGTTTCGCCTTCAACGGCTTCTTGATTTTGCTCAATTAGCATTTCGACCTTGCGAATCCGGTTTTTGCTCGTCTCACGAATGATAAATTTATAATTTTCGTAAAAGTGCTCTTTGCCTGGTTTTGGATCGGTCACTTGACTGTACAACCAGCCGCCGACTGTATCCACATCCTCTTCCTCGAAGTTCATGCCGGTTAGATCGCTCAACTCGCTAAGTGATACTTTACCATCGAGAAGATAGCAGTTATCGGCCAACTGTTCGATTTCCTTGCGTTCGTCAGCATCAAATTCATCACGAATTTCACCAACGATTTCTTCCAAAATATCTTCAATTGTAATTAGTCCGGAAGTACCGCCGTATTCATCGACGAGAATAGCGATGTGAACACG
This sequence comes from Paenibacillus sp. 01L418, assembly GCF_056400045.1. NCBI lineage: Bacteria > Bacillati > Bacillota > Bacilli > Caryophanales > Paenibacillaceae > Paenibacillus > Paenibacillus sp. 01L418. The sequence continues at coordinate 4,753 of NZ_JBFTSN010000361.1, read as the reverse complement.
TTCTAATTGCATTCGCTTTAGAAGCATTTTGACTGGCGTAACCTCGGAAACGCTCAGTACAGGATGAACAAGCTTTTTGAAATCCAAATCACGATCAGATTCATATTCTAGGAAAAGCTGCTTCGTGTTAATCATGCCGACGATGTTATCCTTGCTCTCAAGTGCAACCGGGAAACGCGTATATTGTTCCTTGCGAATAATTTCCATGTTCTCAGCTAATGATTTGTTTGTATACAAACAAATCATATCGGTGCGGGGCACCATAATTTCTTTGGCCAGCAATTCGTCAAAAGCGAAAATGCGGCTTACATATCCGTATTCTGTATTGTTAATCTTTCCGCTTTGGTAGCTCTCGTTAAGAATAATTTGAATTTCTTCTTCCGAGTGTGCTTCTTCATGCTCTGTAGCTGGTTTCAATCCGAACAAGCGAACCAAAGCGTTAGCCGAGCCATTTAGCAACCAAATGAAAGGATATAAAATTTTGTGGAATAAAATAATCGGTTTTGCTGTTAAGAAGCTAATAAATTCAGCTTTCTGGATCGCCCACGTTTTTGGTGCAAGCTCCCCGACAACAACATGCAGGAATGTGACTGAAATAAATGCGATTAAAAAGGATAGAATATGACTGATGTCATCGTTAATAGCAAAACGTTCAAACAAGGGTAAAAGCATTTTTTCAACTGTCGGTTCTCCCAGCCAGCCCAGCCCGAGCGCTGTAATAGTAATACCTAATTGACAGGCTGACAAGTAGGCATCCAGATTACTCGTAACCCGTTGAACGGCAAGTGCGTTCTTCCGGCCCTCAAGCACTAACTGATCGATCCGACTGGAGCGAAGTCTGATGATGGCGAACTCCGTTGCGACGAAAAAAGCAGTTAATAAAATAAGAAGAGCAATCATGAATAAATTGAATCCTATACCCATTTTCGTTTTTCACTACCCTTTTATGTTTATATTTTTTTTATTCTTATGATCTACTATAACGAATGATTACATGATATGACAAATGCCATATCCAACGGTAACAGCCTTATACGCGCTTTAAAAGCGATTTAACGAGAATGAAAGGCTTATTCTCATTGATTTTCGAGCCTTTACAAGCGTCATTCTCCGGCATATGATGAGTTCATATGAACTTGTAATATAGGAATGCAAGACGAATGCGCGAGGAGGAAGCGATATGGAGTCCTTTACGCTTACTCGAAAAGAGATGGCTTGCTTGCTGCTGGCTCTGGACGGAAAGTATAATTTGAAGCCACTGCAAGTGCTGCAAGCCGCATGGACCAAAACGCATCAATGTGACTTGGAGAAAGGCACGGGACTGCCTGCATTTATGTCTACGCTGCTGCCTCCAATTATTGAAAAGCTCATTAAAGGAAATGAGATTAAAGGCTTTTCACTACATGAAATTGCTGCGTTGGGCCAACTAATCGAATATTCGAATCTGTCGATTACCTCCATGCAAAACTGGGTAAAGCGAGATTTCAAACCTTATTTCGATTGTCCGAAAGCTGGGAAAAAATATTCTCTGAACCAAGCTGCGTTATTATTCATTATTGATGATTTAAAGTCAAATCTTGATTTTGAATCAATACGCAAGCTTTTTGAGATCGTATTCAAGAAACCAGAGGATGAAGCAGACGATTTAGTTGGGCCTATTGAATTATATGCATCTTATACCAGTATGTTTGAGGAGCTAGATGCGAATAACGATCAACTGCTCGACATTTCCGGTCATTTGAAGGAAAATCCGCATCAAGATTTATTGACAGAGCATGTCATTCGCTCTTCAGCGAATCAATTTGCAAGCAGATTGCCGAATTTAACGGAAAAACAATGGGAAGCGGTGCGAAATATTTTGCTCGTTGCGGTTATTTCCATCCAAACCTCCTATTTTCATTCGTTAGCAAGGCGTTATTGCAATGCAACCTTATTTTTAGCCACAGAATAAATATGGTTCAAGGGATGACAAATTCACTAAATAGTCCTATACTGGTTTAAGTTGTAAACTACAAAATAGACAAACTGAAAAAGGCAAACTTGTTGAAAGACAAGGACGCAAAGTTATGGGCCTAAGGTGTACGCACTATGGCTGCCAGACCGCCGGAAGGATAATAAGCTAACTGAGCTGTCCGCCTCCTGTGGCTGGATAGCTTTTTTTGTTTTCAGGAGACAGAGGAGAGAGCAAGCAGGATGGTTTTTAAGGATAGGATAGAGAGAGCAAAAATACTGTTTAAGAAATTGAGTTTGAAGAAAATAACGAGCAAATTATTGCTTGTTACCGCAATCATCACACTTTTTAATGTAGGCTCGGGCGTTTTGATTTATTTTCAAAATCATTCAGTAGCAACCTCAGTCGAAGGCTCAGAGGAATTGCAGCGTGCTGAACGCAATTATCAAGGTATATCGAATAGGCTGCTGAAAGTGATGCTTCTAATGGTAGATGCCATTGAAAATGGCAAAAGCGATGCAACGCTGATCATGAAGGATTTGGAAACGATGCCTGCCAACATCGATGAATTAGAGAAACAGCTTATCGATATGGATAAGAAATATCCGCCTGCAACGGAAGATGGTCCTTATTATGCGAATCAGGTTAATGTTCTTAAGCTTGCATTAGATAACTTGAAAGTGACGAATACAGATGTGAGTGGATTATCATCAGATGAGAAATCGCTCCGCATAAGCAATCTAATAAGCGTATATACCGTCATTCTAAGTTATTCCAACGATACAATGCACGAGCGTTTGACCGCAGACGCTAACGCGACGCAGAAGCTTCTCGATAAAGACATATCCAGTGCGAACCTTATTGTGCTTATAAATGTCATTTTGCTAGCTATTCTTCCTGCTATTATGATTTTTGTCATCTCACAATCGATTAGAACAGGACTTGTAGGCATTACAAAAAGAATTAAGCAGTATGGCAATAATGATTTTACAAGTCAAGAAAAACTCGTTCGCTCTGACGAATTTGGCGATCTTGACCACGCTTTGGCTAATATGGGCGATCAGCTGCGAGAAACGATTAAAGCTACGCTTGAAGTGAGCGAATCTGTGCTCCACATTTCGAATAATATGGATAATATGATTGGTATTAATCGAAAAGCATCAGAGGATGTAAATGGCCAAGTGGAGCTGGGCAGAAAAGTGTTGCTGTCGCAGTATGACGATGCTTCATCCATTTCGGCAGTTACGGAAGAAATCTCAGCAAGCTCTCAGCAAATTGCTGCGTCGAGTGAATACATAAACAATGATATGCAAAATATGAAGCAATCATCTCATAACGGCACGCAGCAGATGGCTGGCGTGGTCTCGATGGTAAATGAAACAGTAGACCAGTTCTCAAAGCTAACTGAAGCTTTCGAAACGATGAATGAACGATATAACAATGTAGCTAAGTTTTTGAACGGCATTCAGGATTTGAACACACAGACGAATTTGTTGTCACTGAACGCATCCATTGAATCGGCAAGAGCGGGTGAGCATGGCAGAGGGTTCGCAGTTGTCGCTGATGAGATCCGCAAGCTGTCCAGTCAGACCGATATGATCTCGAAGCAGATCACGAAGGAGCTGACACTCATACAAAGCGATGTGGCAGCAAGCAGCCGCACGATCGGCAGCTTCGCGAATGTTATTAACACGACTCGTCAAGCATCCGAAACCGCAAGCAGCACATTCCAAGCATTGGAATCACAAAGCAGCATGCTGTCAGATCAAGTGAGCGAGATTTCTACGGCAATTAGTGAAATTACAACAGGCATGTCTCATATCGTGTCTGCAGTAGACAAGCTATTGACGACGTCTTCAGAAGTGAATGGGAAAATGGAACATATGAGCGAGCTTTCAGTTAAGCAAAATGATATATCCGATGATTTGCGCACGCTTGCGGAGAAGCTTTCACTTTCCTCGCAGGATTTGAAGGAGAAAGCATCTGTTTTCAAAGTGTAAGCAACAATAAATGATAATCGAGTGAGGCAGGCAGCATCCATAGGATTTGGGTGCTGCCTGCCTCTTTGTGCAAATAAAGAAGGATAAGCGAGTATAATGCCGAATCAATGAATGGAATAGACCAATAAAAAACAGATCCACTATGGGAGACAGGATGAGCGAAATGAACTTTCAAGTTAATTTACAAGGGATGATCGAGCTTCTCTCAAAGCATTTATATTCTAGCCCAGGCGTGTTCATTAGGGAATTGCTGCAAAATGGCGTTGATGCGATTACAGCACGCAAACGGCTTGGACATCGTTTTGATGCACGCGTAACAGTTGAAATTTACGGTTCTCGAACGATTGCCGTTCACGATAATGGGATAGGCTTGTCCGAATCCGAAATCCAGCTTTTCTTGGCTCAAATCGGAAGTACCTCCAAGCGTGACGAAATGGATTCAGCAGATGACTATATTGGACAATTTGGCGTGGGTTTGCTGTCCTGCTTCGTAGTGAGCGGCGAAATCGTTGTTATTACCCGCTCCGCTCTAGAAGGCGATACTTTAGAATGGCGCGGGCGGCCAGACGGCACGTACTCGATCCGCAAGCTTGAGAAGGATGCTCCAATCGGCACCACCGTGTTTTTGACATGCAAGGAGGGTTACGAGGACTATTATGAGTGGGATCGTGTGATGGAGTTAATGAGCCATTATGGTCAGTTCCTGCCTGTTCCGATTCATTTGTCCGAAGGGAAATCAGATATTAGGATTAACGAGGAATCTCCTCCGTGGTCCATGAATAGCAGTGATGCACTCACCTAT
>NZ_JBFTSN010000360.1:0-6633 GCF_056400045.1 Paenibacillus sp. 01L418 | reverse complement strand
GGAAATACAGTTATTGTGCCAGAGGGTGCTCATTTAACGGGTAATTTGACCGTAGAAAATGGAATAGCCGATGTTAAGGGCGAGGTGGACGGCAACGTAACCGTCATTGACGGAACCTTGAACCTGGCTTCAACCGGCCATATCGCGGGTCAGAGCAGAACGATTGATCAAGCGCTCGATTGGTTCTGGTACAAAGTAACGCAAACTTTTGGCGGTAACGCTCGCTAAAGCAAGCTGCCTCCCTGTTGCAGGGGGGCGTTTTTTAATTTTTTTTGAAAAAAAGGATTTCCAATCCCATATATAGAAAATAATAAAGTTGAAAACCGATAATTAGACAATAATAAGGGGATCGGCTGTTGGGGGTTGGCATATGAGTTATTTCTCAGATTTAACATGGCATGACTATTTAAAGGATATTATAGACGTTGGTATAGTTAGTTATATTATTTATAAAATGATTTTGCTTGTGCGCGGAACAAGGGCAGTTCAACTTTTAAAAGGGATCGTCGTACTCGTCGCTGTATGGGGGCTGAGTACATGGTTCAATTTGTATACGTTGAAATGGTTAATGAACCAGATGTTCACCTTCGGAATTGTGAGCGTGCTGATTATTTTTCAGCCTGAGCTGAGACGCGTGCTTGAGCAGCTTGGTCGTGGAAAGCTGTTTGCGCGGTCATTTTCGCTTGATCGGGATGTCGTCAATGAACAAATTGACGGCGTAATTAAGGCTGTCCGTTTTATGGCAGAACGAAAAATCGGGGCGTTAATCGTATTTGAGCGGAGCACAGGCCTCAGTGAATTGATTGAATCGGGCATCCGTATGGAATCAAAAATTACATCGGAGCTGCTGATTAACATCTTTACACCGAATACACCGCTGCATGATGGAGCTGTCATTATACGCGCTAATCAGATTATGGCGGCGGGCTGCTACTTGCCTCTATCGGAAAATCCTTTTATAAGCAAGGAGCTTGGAACTCGCCATCGTGCCGCTATTGGAGTAAGTGAAGTAACGGATGCAGTGTCCGTAACCGTCTCGGAAGAAACGGGGCAAGTGTCATTGTCTCTAGGAGGCATGATCGTACGAGATATTAACGAGGAATCGCTGATTTCGAAGCTCTTTGATGAGCTGACTCCGAAGACGACAGGTCGTACGAAGGAACGTGTAACCATATCGTCTCTTTGGAAGCGGAAAGGAGGCAGTGATGGATAAATGGCTAAGTCACCCCACCTCTCTCAAAGTAATATCCGTCATAGTCGGATTGCTGCTCTGGGCTATTGTACATATTGATCCGGACACCTCACCGCAGACGGCGACATCAAATATTGATACCAAAACGATCGAAGCATCGGTTATTACGGCAGATGGCCTAGATACAGATAAGTACGTGCTTACGGCGATGGAACCTACCGTCGTGCGGCTTGATGTGCAGGGCAGGTTAACTGTTTTGTTCAATGCTTCTTCGAAAGATGATTATAAGGTTCAAGTTGACTTGAAAGGCGTTAAACCCGGCATACAGGAGTTGCCTTTGACGGTAAAACTGCCTAAAGGGATTACGCTTGTGGAGATGTCGCCGCGCACCGTTACGGTTCAGATCGAAGAAATTGTAACAAAGCCTTTTGAGCCGCAAGTCATTGTGGAAGGCAAGCCGGCAGATGGTTATATTGTTGGAGCATCGACGATTGTAGCACCGACAACAGGTGTACAGGTTACGCTGCCTAAGGATGATATGAGCAGAATCGGTGCTGTTACGACGGAGATCAATATTGAGGGTGCAGATAAAACGGTTGTTAACAAAAAAGCAAAAGTAATCGTATACGATGTAGACGGTATTGAAATGACAAATGCGATTGTTTCACCAGAAACGCTGCATGTCGAGGTCAAGGTAACGCCTCCGCTTAAGGTACTGCCTCTACAGGTGCGCTATACGGGCACTCTGCCTGAGGGACTGAGCTTAGTATCGGTGAAGCCGGCAATTGACAAGGTGACCGTATACGGCGAGCAGAAGCAGTTAGACGAGCTGCAGGTTTACGATGGGGTCGTGCTTGATCTCTCGAAGGTGAAGCAAACAGGAACCATTCGTGTGAAGACGGAATTGATTGATGGAATAAAGGCAACTGATCCAGCAGAGGTGGAGCTCAATGTCGTTGTAGCTCCCGTTAAGAATAGAACACTTACAGGACTAGATGTAGCTATAGAAGGTATCGCAAACGGGCTGTCAGCGGTTATACGGACGCCGGCAAACGGTAAGTTTGATTTAACCGTCAGCGGAGCAGATCCGGTGTTGTCTACGCTTAAGGCATCGGATATTAGCATTATTGCCAATGTAGAAGGTCTAGGTGTAGGCACGCATGTCGTCACGCTTCAGGTCGATGTGCCTGCGTATATTCAGACCGTACTGGCTGATGGGCAAACTTTAACGGTAACGATAGAAATAACGGACAACTCCGTACCAGGATCAGGATCAGGCGGAGACAACTCCGAGGAGGTCGGAGGCACTCCGACAGAGGAGTCTCCTCCCCCTGCTACGACACCGCCTCCAGAGACCAGTGAGGAGACTGGCAATGGTGGCGGAAACGCAGCAGGCGGTTCAACTACGAATCCATAATCATCAGAGCGGAATAAGTATATAACAACGAAAGCAATATATTACAAAGGAGCTTTTTAAACATGGGGAAATATTTCGGTACAGACGGTGTTCGCGGCGTAGCCAATCGTGAGCTTACACCTGAGCTAGCATACAAAATCGGTCGCTGCGGCGGCTATGTTCTAACACACAAGGCGCAAAAGCCGAAGGTGGTTATTGGCCTTGATACACGGATTTCTGGCCCAATGCTGGAATCTGCACTGATTGCGGGTCTATTGTCGATTGGTGCAAGCGTTGTGCGTCTTGGCGTCGTATCCACACCGGCAGTTGCCTATATTACGCGTGAGCTTAACGCTGACGCTGGCGTTATGATTTCCGCATCACACAATCCTGTAGAGGATAACGGCATTAAATTTTTTGCTGGCGACGGCTTTAAATTGTCGGATGATACCGAACTCGAAATCGAACAATTAATTGATGCTCTTACAGATGAATTACCGCGGCCTGAGGGCGGAGATATCGGAGCGGTATCAAGCGATAAAGGCGCTAAGCAGCGTTATTTGGATTATTTGAAAACAACGATTAAAGGCGAATTCAAAGGTTTGAAAATCGTGCTGGACTGCGCGAATGGTTCCGCTTATGAGCTGGCTCCTTCGGTTTTCCGCGAGCTTGGAGCGGACATTATAACAGTAGGCGCTGAGCCGGATGGTTTGAATATTAATGCAGGCGTTGGTTCGACGCATCCAGAATATTTGCGTGAGCAGGTACTGGCGCATGGCGCAGACCTTGGGCTTTCTTTTGACGGGGACGCTGACCGTTTGATAGCAATTGACGAAAATGGCGAAGAAGTAGACGGCGACTTTATTCTTTGTATTATTGGCGATGCGATGAAGCGTGAAGGCAAGCTGAAAGAGGATACCATTGTAACGACGGTTATGGCCAATATCGGCTTTTTCAAGGGAGCAGAGCGTATTGGCTTGAAGACAGCGCAAACGGCAGTTGGCGATCGTTACGTCATGGAAGAAATGCGTCGCGGCGGCTTCAATCTAGGCGGTGAGCAATCCGGCCATGTTATTTTCCTTGACCATATTACGACTGGCGACGGTATTCTTACTGCGCTTCAGCTCGTTGATACAATTGCAGCCTCCGGCAAGAAGCTAAGCGAACTTAAAGGCCTTATGCGGAAATACCCGCAAAAGCTTGTTAACGTACGCGTAGCGGACAAGAGCTTGTACCAAGGCAATGCAGCGATAGAAGAAGCGGTTAAACGTGTAGAGCTGGAACTTGGCGACAACGGCCGCGTGCTTGTTCGTCCATCGGGTACGGAATCTTTGATTCGCGTTATGGCGGAAGGACCAGAGAAGGAACAGGTCGAGGCTTACGTTGATCAAATTGCAAATGTCGTTAAAAGTGAACTAGGTTAATCATAGAGAATAATGGTGTCGAAGGCCTGTCGGTTCTTGTAGCCGGCGGGCTTTTTTAGCATTATTTTGGAAAATGGACGAGTATATTTTCCGTGAAAGGTTGCACAGCGGCTGGAAAATGAATATGATAGGTAGTGTGATTCAAGAAGGAAAGCGAGGATAGAGGTTATTTAAGCAACATAAGCGCCAGAGCTTGCGTGATGAATGATCGGTGGTAGAGCTAAGATAGATCAGCTTGAAGCGGGTATTCATACGGGAAGCTGACGAGGTGAAGGTGTTCGAAACATTCGGCGGGGACCTTCCGGTATTACAAGCCAACCGAAAGCCGTTACGTAAAACGGCCGGGCGACCGGTCATACAATCGTGCGGCAGGCTTCGATTATAATATTACTCCCGTATGTCCAAGATGCCACCAGCAGGGTGGGCATGGGCAGAGGGGTTACATTTTCCGCAATCATTCGGATTATTTTGTGACAACTTCATAGTGCCTGTGCCACGCATTGGCGGCATCCGATAAGGACGGGAAAATAACCTATCGGAGGCCTATTAAATTATGTGTGGAATTGTAGGATATATTGGTAAACGCGACTCGCAGGACATTTTGCTCGAAGGATTGAAGAAGCTGGAGTACCGGGGTTATGATTCCGCTGGTATCGCTGTCTTCACGAAAAACGGGCTCGAAATTACAAAGTCCAAAGGACGTCTCGCGAATCTTGAAGGCTTGCTGCGTGAAGTACCGCTCGAAGGTTCTATTGGCATTGGTCATACACGCTGGGCTACTCATGGTAAACCATCTGATGTGAACTCGCATCCGCATACGGACAACACGGCTAAATTTTCGGTTGTTCATAACGGAATTATTGAGAACTACTTGAATCTTAAGGAAGAATTAGTGACAAAAGGGCATGTTTTTGTATCGGAGACAGATACGGAAGTCATTTCCCATTTGATTGCTGATGAATATAACGGCAACATCGTGGAAGCTGTACAGCGTGCGGTTAAACGTATGCGTGGAGCGTTCGCGCTTGGTGTTTTGACTGAGTTTGAACCGGATCGCCTGGTTGCGGTTCGTTATGCAAGCCCGCTTGTTATCGGTGTAGGTGAAGGCGAAAACTTCATTGGCTCGGATATTCCGGCTATTTTGGAGCATACGCGCAACGTTTATATTTTGAACGACGGCGAAATGGCAATCCTGACACGCGATGCTGTCGAAGTAATGACGACTGAAGGCGAAAGTATTTCCAAGGAAATATTTCATGTCGATTGGGATCTAGTAACGGCAGAGAAAGCTGGATTTGATCACTTCATGCTGAAAGAAATTCACGAACAGCCAAAAGCTTACCGTGATACTATGATGAGCCGCATTTCAGAAGACGGTAAATCTGTCGACTTAAAAGAGCTGGGTATGACAGCTGAATATATTAAATCGATCCGCAAAGTACACATCGTAGCATGTGGAACGGCATATCACGCAGGTCTTGTCGGCAAAACGGTCATTGAGTCGCTTGCTCGCATTCCGGTTGAGACAGATGTGGCATCCGAGTACCGTTACCGCTCTCCGATCATTACTCCGGATACGCTGGTTATCGTTGTAAGTCAATCTGGTGAAACGGCTGATACACTTGCAGCTCTACGTGAAGCACAGCGCAATGGCGCTCGCGTGCTTGCGATCACGAACGTAGTAGGCAGCTCGGTTGCCCGCGAAGCGGATCATGTGCTTATTACATGGGCAGGTCTTGAAATTGCGGTTGCTTCGACAAAAGCATACAGCTCGCAATTGATTGCTTTTTATCTGCTTGGTCTACACATGGCAGGTACGCTTGAGACCAAAGAAGCTTCTTACATCGCAGAAGTTCTTGAGGCTATGCATCAGCTTCCAACTCAGGTTGAGCGCATCCTTGAGCAAGCGTATGTGCTTAAACAAGTTGCAGAGTCGTTCTCGCATCACAAACACTTGTTCTTCATCGGCCGCGGCGTTGACTATGCCGTAGCGCAAGAAGGCTCGCTGAAGCTGAAGGAGATCTCGTATATTCACTCCGAGGCTTATGCAGCTGGTGAGCTCAAGCACGGTACCTTGGCTCTCATAGAGGAAGGGATTCCGGTTATTGCTCTTGTTACACAAGAAGAGCTGTACGAGAAAACACTTAGCAACATTAAAGAAGTAAAAGCGCGCGGCGCTCACGTTATAGGCATAGCGAACCAAGGGGCAGAGGAAGAAGTTGCGAAATCTGTCGACGAGCTGTTCGCGATTCCAAAGACACTTCCGATTTTGTCACCAGCGCTATCGGTTATCCCGCTACAACTGATTTCTTATTATGCTTCGTTAGCTCTTGAGCATGACGTGGATAAACCACGGAATTTGGCTAAGAGTGTTACGGTGGAGTAGGGAGTTAGGGTTGGAGTGGAATGTGTGAAATTTTAATATAAAAATGTCACACTCCTCCCCAAAAAGCCTGCATTCTTCGAAATGCAGGCTTTTTTATATTAAAAGTGATGTATACAATGAAGTTATTCGCGACTAGTGTGTAGTAAGAAAATTAGTGTTAGACGGTGAAAATAAAGCTTTAGACAAGGAAATATGTCTTTGCTAATGGGTAGATGTCTTTATAGAAGGCTATGGT
>NZ_JBFTSN010000359.1:0-6633 GCF_056400045.1 Paenibacillus sp. 01L418 | reverse complement strand
ATATATTCCATGCTCTATTTCGTTGTGTAGCTGTTTAATTCCGGTCCTAACTCCAATAAGCCTTTTAGGTCTTGCATTAATCCCAGTTTCTTCTTTTACTTCTCTTATTGCTGCTTCTTCGAATGTTTCCCCTTCTTCGACAAATCCGCCCGGTAACATCCAATGATCCTTATTTACTCCATAAGTAATTTTTACTAGTAACACTTTGTTGTTCTTAACAATTAACCCTCCTGCAGAACAAGTAATTCTCACATGTACCCCTCCTAACCATTTAATGGAAGCATATCATGCATGCTTTATATAAATTAAATATCTATAAACTATCTATTTATAGGTAATTTCTATAAATTTCCATCTAGGTTTCATATATTGTTAGGCTAATCTGCCCGTTAGCTTAATGAATGGTCAAATCTGATCCTTGAAATTCCGAGGGCGGACCGAGGGTCGTATGCCCGAAGCGTGAATATGATGTTAGGTGAAGTACCTGACTCCTTGTTAAGCTCACAAGATTCATTATGGTCTTTCATATTTATCAATTATCTTCCATATTCCTTTTGAGTACTTAACCTTTAAAGTCATTGGGGCATGTGATCCATATAACGATTTGTTTGATTCACTGTCAATTCCTTCATACCTATATGTAATCCATACCTTACCAATAATAAAGAAGTGAAGTACTTTCCCCGTACTTAATGAAAATTTGATTTTATCATTAGAACTTGAAGGATACATTTCTTGTCTAAAAAACTTTTTCATGATCTCTGGTTTAACGTATTTACCCTCGATTTGAGAATCTTGTTCAGGATGCAAATATATTGTTCTAAGAGTATCTTTCACACTTACTAGCATCCAAATGTAACACCATATATATAAGACCAAGAACAATAATACGGATAAAGTAATATAAATAGTTTTTCTCTTCATATCTCTCTCCTTCAGGTATTTCACCTAACGATAAATTTGCGAACTTCGTAAATAATTCCATCCTTGGAGTATCGCGAAATGTTTAAACTATCCTTCCCGTTAGCTTAATGCCAAGTACATCTGAAACAATTAACATTGTTTTATTCATATTAAAACCACATCCTATGTCGCTGTCTTATGCCTCTTTTGCGCTGGAAGCTATTATTCTCCAAAGAGTATGACACGTCTACATACTTTGCTGAAGTTAATCATGCATTACTAAATGTTGCTGAAGCACTCCAGGTAAAAGGCAGTCTATAAAAACTGTTTCCGTGTACCAAATGTCGCCTTCTTAGTCCTCTTGCTTATTCAGAAACGGTCTGCGGATTGTTCAGAAGCCCTGTCCAAATGTCCACCGAACGCTCTTTGGGATTATATTCCACCTCATAACCGAATGCTTCAGAGATAAAGCGGAGTGGTACATAGGTGACATTAATTATATGCGGTGGACTCTCCAGCTGGACTGCCTTGCCGTTGATATAGGCAGTGTAGTTGTCAATTGTCATTTTAATGGTTAATCCGTTTTTTATGGCGGTTATGGTCCGATCAGCATTGTTCCATTCAACTCTGGCTCCAAAAAGCTCGAACAGGTAGCGCATCGGCACTTCTGATCTGCCATTCACAATGTTCAGTGGTGGTGCTAACTTAAGGGGCATATCGTCAATGTTCAGCTGGTAGATGAATCGCCAAGTCCGGAATGTCCACTGCTTGGTCAGTGATACACCACCACTATCAAAAGAAATCTCGGCCGTGTACGTCCGATCGCCCCTCAGCTGTCGCTGCGCCGTCAGCACATAGCCGTAGCCCGAGTCAAGTTTCTTTATGCTAAGCGGAATGCTGATGTGTCGGCTGCCAGTTTGGGTGCTTAGCGACGCCTTTATACCGGATACATCCCGCTTATTGCTGAAGACCGTAATGGTCATTCCTTCTCCCTGGATAAGCTTTTCTACATCTTCTGATTCAATGTAACCAGCAAATCCCTCACTCATTCCGTCATATGGATACACGCTTGCGACTGCCGGAGTCGTTATATCGTTTTCTGCTTTTAATACTCCCACAATTACGGTGGCCCTTCCTACTCTCGCTATGCCAAGCGCGGACACCCCTGGAGTCAGTAATACTTCCCTGCGGTTATGAACTAAGGACAACTCGTGAATTTCTGATGCCATATCGAATTCATCGTAAGCCCTTTCCTTCATATATACCGTCTCTAGAATTTCCTGATTTGTCCCTTTGTACCCAGCCGCAGTCGCCCGCTTCTCGGACGTAGGCTGAGTATAAAACTCAAAGCCTTTTTCTTCGGCGGAGAGATCACCCTGAGACTTTAACGTATAATGAGCATTTGCATAACGGGCATGATTAACAGCAGCTTTAACGAGAGCAGGATCAAGCTTAACCTCGGACAATCCCATTTTCAATCGGAGCTTGTTGACGTAAGCCAGAGCTTTCTGCTGCTCAGAACCGCTAGTGCCATCGTACAATTTTCGTGCGGCATGCACATTGGGAGCGGTGGTCAAGAGGGGAAGTATTATAATCAACAAACAAGAAATAAGCATCCATTTCTTAACCAATCTGTTCAACCTCCCATAAAATCCATATATTGTTAGACGTCATTCACCGTAAAAGGTTGCTGAGCTACCCAGTTGCGGATGTGAATGATAGTCAAAGCAATGCCAAAATAATAAAAAAATCGCCATGCACTTAAGTAAGCAGGCGAAGATCGATTTTCACAGTGGAACACCAGTTGAAACAGAGGGAAATCTTTTTTGTATTAAGCTACGCTATCCTGCCCGTTCGTATTATGAGGTCACCAGAAATTACTGGTCGACCTCATTTTTGTGTGGTCGTAAGATAGCGGTAGCCGGGGATCGAACGTTTCTGCCCGTTAGACTTGGATCTCGAGAGCTATTCCGTTCATCCCCCCTACTTGTTAAACCATGATTAGGCTAGTTGGGGCATGACCCCGAATCACATGCGATAATGTGGACGACAAGAAGGTTAGGGGCTTCCGGCGAATATATAACAAGGAGTGGTTACATGAATCCTGTCATCGGACTGGATGTTTCCAAAGGAGAAAGTCATGCACAAGCATTCACTGACCGAGGAATACCGCACGGAAAGATCTTTCAGTTTGAGCATAATCTTGAGGGACTGGCGTCTTTCTTGAATTTTTTGCAGGACCTCGAATGCATTACTGGACTGCGTCCAGCAGTAGTGTTAGAAGCAACTGGACACTACCAAAGCTCCGTCATTCAGTTTCTAGATGAACATCAATACTTGTATATTGTCATTAATCCGTTAATTTCACACCAGGCCAAAAAAACCAGCTTACGCAAAGTGAAAACGGATATTGCGGACGCCTATCAACTAGGGGAATTGTTCTACAAGGAAGAATTAGAACCGTACAAAAAACGAGGTCAATTTATGATGAATCTACGCTATCTGACAAGGCAGCATGATTCTCTAACCGATATGTATGTGCAAGCGAAGCTGCAGTTTCAGGCTGTCCTTGATCAAGTCTTTCCGGAATACCGTGGCGTGTTTGGTGACCTGTACTCGAAGGTATCCCTTCGTTTTCTGGCTCTTCACCCTACCTCTTCCGCGGTGCTGACTAAGTCTCTGAATGACATAACAGCGACGATTCAGTCTCTTACTGGACGGTCGAATTCCGCATGGGCGCTTGATCGCGCGCTGAAACTAACAGCTGCCGCGGAGCGAAACCCTTTCAAGGAAACTGCTTTTTCAAGCCATCTCATCTCGCTGGAACTGCTCATTAATCTGCTTCTACAGTACCAAGAGCACCTAGTAAACCTCGACCAGTCCATAGATGCTCTGGCTGCAGAATTACATGAGTATGAGTTGATCCAATCGATACCCGGCATTGGCACCAGAATTGCTGCAACAATACTGGCAGAAGTCGGAGAGATCGATCGATTTGATCATGCAAAGAAGCTCGTTGCATTTGCCGGTGTCGACCCTAGCGTCTTCTCTTCCGGCAAGTTTACAGCAACCCGAAATAGGATTACCAAACGCGGTTCCAGAAGACTTCGAATAACCTTATATCTAGCCGTACGATGCGGCCTGCGCAGCTCACGCAACCAAAAACTCCGAGCCTTTTACGATAAAAAGCGTGCCGAGGGCAAGCCGTTTAAAGTGGCTGTTATTGCCTGTGTAAATAAGCTCATTCACTGGATTTTCGCGATTCTTACCCATAAAGAAGCATTTCGTCTGACCTAATCAGGAAACACTATCCTGCTTAGGAAAGCTTCTCCATCCACCTATGGATGGTTATTTGGCATGCTCTTTTTTCAGTATAACATCATAGGCTTTATCCATTAAGTTTTAAATATTGACAAGCTATTAGCTAGAATAGTTGAACAAAAGACTGCCATACGGCAGCGGCAGCCCTGTCAGTATTGAACTATCGTTTCCCGATAGCTTAACGAGGTCGCCGCTCTAAGACGACAGCCTCGTCACTATAAGCTCCGATTATATATCTGATTTTTCCGTTTCATACCAGGTTACGTCAAAGAGAATTGGAGGCCAGAACATCGGTTGCATCCACTGATATTTATGAGTATCTATTAAATCTCCTAGAACAATAACACCGTTTTTATTTTTCTGTATTTTCCACTTGCTACTAATAACTGATTTACCTTGTTCAACCAATTCATAGGCTTCCGACCAAGTATAAGTCTTTCCTACGATGTTTTCTATTCTCTGAATTTCCTGCTCATATCTCAATTTTCTTACTCTCTCTTCATCACCCGTGTTCATTGAATCCCATACTTCAACGAATTCGTAGCCCTTAAAAGGTGATTTTTCAATAATATCTTTTAAAGCGTCAGTGACATATACAGCTATCATTTTATGTTGAGGGATTTTAAAAATATATTGAMCCTCCAACTTACTTTTATCGAATTCAATTTTTATAATTGAACCATCTTCAATTATAGAMTTATCATAATYGATACAATCGATCACATTAGTCACGTTTAAACCACATATGTCTTGTTTCAATTTGAAATCAAGAAATTGCACACTYTTTTKAATGAATGGAGAAAGAAACTCCTTTGTTTCCAAAGAAATAATAGGTATCTCAGGCAAAAAACCATAAAAATCATTGTWTTTACCTTTCTTYACCACWTTCATTTCAATAGGARTAAAATCATCTATTTTCCCTTCAAAATTAATAATTCGCAGTTGATCATTTTTAACCATTAATATTGTGGCATTTGAACTATAAAGTAATCTCCAAACTTTCATWTTGTTYATCCTTTCATTTTGAACCCAACCCTCATTTTACCTGTAAGTAATTAAACTAATGGAGCAGCAGCTGCAGCAAACTGCTCCTTGATTGTTCAACTATCGTTCACCGTTAGTTCAATGATTTGGTCGAAATTATCAATTGATTATGCTGGTCTAAGTCGTTTAATGCATCATTGACTGATTCATATGAAAAACTCCTCACAATTATTTGATTCTCAATTAAATATACATTACCATCCATATTTCGCTCTAAATAATCCATTAGCCCCGATTTCGTACAGATTGAACACCATCTCGTCTGACCATCATTAAATAAAATAGAGATCTCGATGTGTTCTAATGAATTCGCACTTGAATCCTCAACTGAATCGTCAAATTTCCAACTAACTATAACGGGTACACTAATTCCAGAACTTACGAAATAATACTTCTTAAACCACCTGGATCGGTTGTTGTCACCTTTTATTTTAAACTGTTCTTTTTCTTCATCCTCAGCTATCACTTCATATTCATTACCACGAGTCAATGCTTCTAAATAAGGACCAATGTCATTACAAACTACAATTTTACTAGTCATTTTTCACACCCTCATCGTCCTAGAACATTTATTAATGCTCGATAATAAGTATAACTCTGAAGTCGCATGCTGCGTTAAACTGCCTGTTAGCTCAACAAGCCGCCGAACGCCGACTGCCTGTTGTTTGTAATTCTGCATCAAAAAAAACACTTCGGACATTTTAACACTTTCCTATTAATCGGTTGCCACGCTTCAAAACAGTTTGAACATAGTACCCAACCATCCTCTAATTTCTCTACTGGGAAAGAATTGTTCACTATAATTTCATCACCAAATCGACTTTCTCTTCCCATCCATTCGGAGACTTCGCGATATAACATTTTACGACAGACAAATACATTGCCATCGAGATTTATCGTTATTTCAGGAGTTTCATTGGCTTTAGAAATATGAATTGTACCAAAAGAATTATATATTTCGTAATTCAATTTAGGTAAGTTCATTTCGACAACATCACCTAGAAGGAGTTCGACAGCGGATGGTTTTTCCCATTGACGTTGAATAAGGATTCTCATATTGTACTTAAAGCCGCAAACCATTGATAAATGTTTATCAATGTATGCGTCATTTATTAAGTGGAATTCCTTAATTAAACCATCATGAAATCCATTGACAGAATCAAAAAAACAATCCATCTCTTCTTGTGTTTTTATTTCAATATAACTTTCAACGGAATCCTGGATTGCCATGTTTCCACCTCTTTTTTTTGGAGAGTAACGCTTATCACTGTCTTCTTTCTATACAATTATTGAACAATTTCTAATTACAATATTCTCGACAGCTCTTTAACTATCCTGCCCGTTCATATTATGGTTCAACTAGAT
>NZ_JBFTSN010000358.1:0-6661 GCF_056400045.1 Paenibacillus sp. 01L418 | reverse complement strand
TAGCCTTTACGGTTATTCAAATTGGAATTGCCTTGTTCATATCCATAAAAATGACTTTATTCGTTTTATGTTGTGGGCTTGTTATAGCATTTCTCTCCAGAAGATTTATTAAGCAATCAAGAATGATTGGGAGCACGACGATTGAGCTGGCTCAAAGTTATTTAGCCGGTATTACGGATCATTTTAATGGGATGAAAGATATTAAAAGTAACCTGCTTGAATCATCTCGATATCGTTGGTTGTTAAATTGGTCGAGTGATATCTCACGGGAACGGTATGAAAATTCAAAGGTGCGAAGTAATTCGCAGCTCTTTTACAAGCTGTTTTCAGCTATAATGATTGCTTTTTTTGTTTTCATTTCAGTGATGCTGTTTCAGAGCCAAGGCGGATATTTAGTACTCATCTTGGTCATCTTCTCACGTTTATGGCCACGTTTTACTGGTATTCAAGCCAGCATGGAACAGATTGCTTCCTCTTTGCCTGCTTTTCAAGTTTTGATGGAACTGCAAGAGGAGTGCATAAAGGCCAGAGAATTAGAGGATGTAGGTAGTTTAGGCGGAGAGCATATTTTACCTCTGACACTCCAACACCAGCTCGAATGCCGCCATGTCTATTTTCGGTATGACGAGGAGCAGCCGGAGTATACGCTGGAAGCTATTAATCTGAGCATCCCTGCTAATGGCATGACCGCCATTGTTGGACAGTCAGGCGCGGGAAAAAGCACATTAATTGATCTAATGATGGGACTTATGAAGCCAGAACTTGGTCATGTGCTCATTGACGGCAAGACGCTTACAGATGAGGATCTGTTGTCGTTAAGAAGATCAATCAGTTATGTCCCGCAGGAGCCGTTTCTGTTCCATGGGACGATTAGAGATAACTTAATATTAATCGATCCGAATGCGACGGAAGATCAAATATGGGAAGCGATGGAGTTCTCTTCTGCGGCTGAATTTGTTCGCAAGCTTCCGGATGGCATCGATACGATTATTGGTGATCGTGGAATACGTTTATCAGGCGGGGAGCGTCAGAGACTCGTTTTGGCTAGAGCAATATTAAGAAAGCCATCTATCCTTATTTTGGATGAGGCTACAAGTGCACTAGACAGCTTGAACGAGACAAAAATTCAAGAAGCCATAGAGCGGCTTAAGGGAAAAATGACCGTTATCGTCGTTGCTCATCGCTTATCGACCATTCGGAATGCAGATCAGGTTATCGTGTTGGAAAATGGGAAAATCGTGCAAACGGGCCATTTTATCATGCTCGCTGAGGATAAAAAAGGACTGTTCAGCCGTTTGTTAGGCAACCAGCTGCAAGTAGCTTTATAGTCGTAACTTTACTATACTAATTAGAGTAGTAAAGTTCATGACAGGGACAGGCATTTACTCCTTTGGATAGATTAACTCAGAATTGGTTTCAATGATTAGGAGGACACATTTGGCTATTATACTAACGCTCGGAATAACCGTGCTTCTCTTGTACCTGCTCTTTATCCTCCCAACCCAGTGGTTGAAAATCGAAAAAATTACACATCCCATTGGCATTAACAAACGCATATTGCAAATAAGCGATTTGCATGTAGACAGGCTGCGCATAAGCGCAAAGCGAATTCAGCATGTCATTGCCTCCGTGCAGCCTGACTACATTTTTCTGACCGGCGATTATACGTATAAAGAACACTATTTGACGCGGGTAGGCTATTACTTTAAAGCTATAGCAGACAGCGGAATACCTGTCTATGCAGTGCTCGGAAACCATGATTATGAGCTTCCGCGTTTAAAGAAATTGCTCGATCTATTTGGCGTTTATGGGATTAAGGTGCTGCGTAACGAGAATGTCATGCTCGATGATTTTCAGCTTGTCGGAATCGACGATGACTGCTCTCATCATAGCCGAATCTTACCTTCATTTAGAGGTATGGATGATAGCAAGCCTGTCGTCATTATGACGCATGATCCTAATGTCGTTCTAAAAATTAATCGCCCTTTTCAATATTTAATGGCCGGTCATCTGCATGGGAAGCAGCTGAACGTGCCGTTCTTTTTTGCATTAAAGCCAAAGGGCCCGTTGTCCGTGAAAGGGATCTACAAAGGCCTTCATCACAATAAGGATGGCTCCTTTTACATTTCCAAAGGCATCGGTCAAGCAG
Organism: Paenibacillus sp. 01L418; assembly: GCF_056400045.1. NCBI lineage: Bacteria > Bacillati > Bacillota > Bacilli > Caryophanales > Paenibacillaceae > Paenibacillus > Paenibacillus sp. 01L418. The sequence goes on along the minus strand of NZ_JBFTSN010000358.1, from coordinate 4,512 downwards.
GCGTTAACGCAAGGTTTATGGTCAGAAGCGAGATTACGATTCATGACCTATAATCAATGAATCAGAGATGCATCTAGTCATCATCGGTATTTCTGCGGCTTGCCTCGCGAAAGGCAGCTGGAGGAATGCCTTTTGCTTCGGCAAACGTTCGGGAGAAATAATGTACGGATGAGAAGCCGCAGCGCTCAGCGATGGTTTTAATCGGCGTTGCTGTTTGTGATAGCAGCTGCTCCGCCACGCGGACTCGCTCATGTCTAACAAGCATGGAGAACGATTCATGAACGCTTTGCGAAAAAAGCCTAGATAGATGGCGCTCCGACACATTAATGTAGCGGGCAACCTCCGATAAGCTCAAATTAGCGCCTAAATTATCGCGTATGTACAGCTTTGCGCGGCTAATGAGGATAGCTGCATTGGATGCGGGCAAAATGATTTCTGTATTTTTGTTCCTCCCACCTACAATTGTAGGAAACGTTAGGATCAAGGCATGTGCCAGCTGATTCAGCAAGGCGATTGGCACAGCGAACATTTCTTCGCTTGGAATGAGCAGCGATTTCCAAATTTGAGCTGTTGGAGAATGCTGCTGGTTTTCAATCCAAATCGTGCCGCTGTTTAAAGACTGATTGTAATATTCGAATTCATCCGGCTTAGAAAGCTTCTCATCGAGCTCGTAGGCAACATATAATAAATCCAATTGATCTACATCTCTTATTTGATGACGGATATTTGGCCGCGAGCAAAAAAGCACGCCTTCATGCAGAGGATAAGCCRTTCCGCCTTCCTCATAAATACCGGTACCTCCAGCCACGTAACAAACCTCAAAAAAAGAATGCTTATGAACAGCATTTGCAACAAGCTTTGGTACCGCTCCCCAATAATAAACATGGATGGTCAAGCTCTCACCTTGCAGCAATCTTGCATATCTATTTAAGCGTTCCTCGCTTTTTGACCAAACGTACATATGAACGATCAGCTCCTATGGCGTAATAATGCAAAATTATGTCGTTAACAGGTAAATACGATTGCACTATATCCTATCTATAATTAAACCATATTCACATTAATTATACGATAAGGGGAATGAACATGATCACTAATGAAGATGTGCAATTTTATAAAGAAAATGGTTACTTGCTTGTTAGAGGCGTGTTTAACAATGAAGAAGTAGTAGAGATGAGAGCGGCTGTTGAGCGGGTTATTCAACGAGCGGCGCTTGCTCAGGCAGATCATAACCACGCATGGCAAGGAGATTTCCTCCCGCCAGAGCAGCTTAAGAAGCTCGTTCTGAAAGGCTTCCATGATGTGCATTATCATGATGCCTCCTTTACTAAGGCAGTCATTCATCCGAATATGGTATCCGTACTGAATGGAATCATCGGTCCCAATGTACAGCTTCATCACTCCAAAATGCTTGTGAAGCCGCCTGCGAATGGAGCAGCATTTCCTATGCATCAAGATTATCCATATTTCCCTCATAACGACCATTCGATGCTTGCTGCAAGCGTTCATCTTGATGATGCCGATTCAGAAAATGGCTGCTTAGCGGTTATCCCAGGTTCTCATTTGGAAGGACCGCTGAATCATGTGGGAAGACATTATCTCAACCATAAGGAATATCCAATTTCATCTGGAACGCTTTGCCCGGCGAAAGCAGGGGATGTGCTGTTCTTCAACTATTTGACGATACATGGATCGGATGTTAACCGCAGTGACAGAACGAGAAGAAACGTTTTGTTCCAATATCGTGATGCAGCCGACAAACCTTCTGTAAATACTCATTTTGATTGGGGCATGGGCCTTATGGTTAGTGGAGAAAATCTTGATTTCAACAATGTTAAACCAAAATTTGAAATTACGGAGTAACTAATTATACTGAAGTTACGCCACTAAGAGACGTATACAACCGGATGCAAAAGGTTGTTATACGTCTCTTTTTTGTGCGAAGTAATACTTGAAAGAGCTCTACATATTTATAGTATCGAAACTCCAAAAAGCTAAACGAATATTTCTCTGGAAGCTGTGGAAAAATCATATTGACATAAGTTTGAGAACGATGATATATTTGTTTCTGCAAAGTAGAGTATTCTTATCGGAATTAAAAAAGAAATTGATTTTAAGAGTTAATTTTTGCTATTAATCATAATGTGTAGACAGAAAGGATGATTGTTGTATTATGGAAAATAATTTATTGACAGCAATTGAAACAAACTGGATCAGTTTAGTTGTATCAGCAATAATACTTGGCGGTCTTTATTTTATGGCCAAAAAACGTGTAAGCTTCGGAACGAGGGTATTGGTCGCACTTGGCCTTGGCCTTGTGGCAGGTATCATTTTTAACAACTTTAAACTAGATACTGAGGGCGTAGGTACGATTGGCTCCATCTACATTAATTTAATTAAGATGATCGTTATTCCGCTCGTATTTGTTCTCGTTATTAACAGTATTATCTCGATTACGAATCTTGAGTTTCTACGCAAGCTTAGCGTTAAGACGATCAGTTGGTTTCTTGCAACGACAGGTGTAGCCGCAATTATCGGACTTCTAGTAGCATCTGCTATTAATCCGGGTGCAGGCTTCGAGCTTAAAACACCTGAAAATTTTGAAGCGCGTGAAGTTCCAAGCTTTTTCAAAGTGATATTGGATCAAGTGCCTTCGAATCCGATTAACGATGCTGCAGAGGGTAAAGTAGTGCCAATTCTTATTTTCGCACTATTCATTGCTATCGCAATCGTTAAGGTAGGAGCAAAAAATCCGGATTCTGTTCAACCGTTCAAAGCGTTCATTCAATCGGCAACAGTGATTATGCACCAGGTTGTTAAGTTCGTTCTTCGCTTTACACCGTATGGTGTGTATGCCTTGATTGCAGTTATGGCTGCTAGATATGGTTGGGAAACACTCGAACCGCTTGCCATGTTAATTCTTGTAACTTATATCGCATTGCTCTTGCATTTTGTATTCGTCTTTGGCGGCCTTGTATCTTTTGTCGCTAAGGTTAATCCTTTGAAATTTTTCAAAAAAGCATATCCTACGGTAGCGGTAGCGTTCACAACACGCAGCAGCTTTGCAACGCTTCCGGTCAATCTTGAAGTTATTACGAAGCGCCTTCGCATTTCACCAAAAATCGCGAGCTTTGTAGCACCGCTTGGCGCTACAATGAACTTTAACGGCTGCGGCGGGGTTTGGCCGGCTGTTGTAGCAGTATTTATCTCACAAGTTTACGGTGTATCGCTTACTGCAACAGATTATGTACTTATCGTACTTGTTAGTGTAATTTCATCAATTGGTGTAGCAGGCGTACCAGGTCCAGCTTCCATTTCGACAACAGTTGTATTGACAGCAGTTGGACTACCGCTAGAAGGTATTGCACTCGTTGTTGCTGTTGAATCTCTAATTGATATGGGTCGTACGGCTGTTAATGCTACGGGTACTACGGTTACTGCATTGCTTGTAGCAGATTCCGAAGGCGAATTCGATCGTGAAGCATTCAACCGCGGTGACGAAGATGACCTAGAGCTTAATCCTGCATAAACAAACGTATAAATAAGCTTGGAAAAAAGCCCTTGGAAACACGTGATATGACGTGTTATCCAAGGGCTTTGTTTAAATATAAGAAAGTATATAATTTTCTCATACTTATCTTATATTTCACCGTCAAAGCTACTTCAGCGTCTAAGGACGCCGAAGGCGTTTTTGCTTGGTTTAAGGTTCATCATGTACTTCAGGAAAATCATGGTCGTATTCATCTTCACCTGGATAGTCACGAGGCATTCCTGCATGAAGCGCTCGATTCTCATAAGCGAAGCGATTGGATGGTCGCTGATCCACTCTCCAAGGCGTACTTTTTCCTAGCGATTCCATCAGCAGATCAGAGCCATACGGTCCATCCGGAAACTCCTCCGGAATGAGATCGTTGCGCTGCGATTCTACTGTTGATACATCTGTATAGGGCTGGCGATTTTCAGGAACAAATCGATCCATCAGCAGACTCCTCTCAAATGGTATTAGTTTACCATTTTAGTGTACCCTGATTAATCGGTAAAATGCACCGTTCCAACAACAAAGTATAAGAATTGAGCGAGCTCAGCCGCTTCTTCTTCTGTCAGCTTAAACGTATGTTCAAGATAACCTTCCTCTTCAAGGTCATCAGGACCGATAATCGCTGTTTTGCCAAACTGCAAATCAGTAATCAGCTTCTTGCCGTAAAAACGGCTAGTAGATGTAATAGCAAGGTCGAATCGCTTCARGCTAGGTCCAATAAAAGTGACGTATCTTGTAGACGTTTCTTCCGTGGAATCGGACATAAAATCAAAATCAGGCAACAGCATAAAGTATAGCCTCCAATTCATTAATACAATCATTATACAATATTATGTTCTGCTTTGGCTTATTGCAGTTTATACAAGCTATGGTACATTAGTAATAGCAGTGCCATCAGGAGGGATACAATGATATGAACTACAATTCCGAATCGTCGCGTGATGCAAAAGGATCTATTCGTGACTATGTATACG
>NZ_JBFTSN010000357.1:0-6665 GCF_056400045.1 Paenibacillus sp. 01L418 | reverse complement strand
GAATTAGAGGGTGCTCCGGCAGCATTGGCAGTTGCTTCTGGTCAATCGGCTATTACATACGCGATTCTAAATATTGCAGGAGCTGGCGATGAGATCGTTTCCGCTACAAGCCTGTACGGAGGCACTTACAACTTATTCTCAATGACGCTTGCAAAGCTTGGCATCACTGTAAGATTTGTTGATCCGTCGAATCCGGAAAACTTCCGCGGAGCAATCAACGAGCGTACGAAAGCAGTATATGCTGAGACGATCGGAAATCCGAAGGGCGATGTGATCGATCTTGAAGCGGTTGCTGCAATTGCACATGAGAATGGCATTCCATTTATCGTGGACAATACTTTCCCGAGCCCATACTTGTGCAGACCGATTGAACATGGAGCAGACATTGTGGTGCATTCCGCGACCAAGTTTATCGGCGGACATGGAACATCAATCGGCGGTATCATTGTAGACGGCGGCAAGTTTGACTGGAAAGCCAGCGGCAAATTCCCTGGTCTTACTGAGCCGGATCCAAGCTACAATGGCGTTGTTTATACCGATGCAGTTGGCCCTGTCGCGTATATCATTAAAGCGCGCGTCCAATTGCTAAGAGATATGGGTGCTGCTATTTCACCTTTCAACTCCTTCCTATTGCTTCAAGGACTTGAGACGCTGCATCTTCGGATGGAACGCCATAGCTCAAACGCGCAAAAGGTAGCTGAATATTTGGAAGGCCATGAAGCGGTTGAGTGGGTTAGCTATCCAGGACTTCCAAGCCACCCATCCTATGACCTTGCACAAAAATATTTGCCGAAGGGCAAAGGCGCTATTATGACATTCGGCATTAAAGGCGGAGTCGAAGCGGGCAAAAAAGTAATCAACTCCGTTCAGTTGTTCTCGCATTTGGCGAATGTTGGCGATTCCAAGTCGCTAATTATTCATCCGGCAAGCACAACACATCTGCAATTGTCAGAGGAACAGCAAGCTAATGCAGGCGTTTCTCCAGGCATGATTCGTCTATCGATCGGTACAGAAGGTATTGATGATATTTTGGCGGATATTGAGCAAGCCATTGCTGCCAGCCAAGCCTAAGCCTAAACGTTTTAGTAAGAAGCTTTAACGTAGAAATATACGATAAACAGGAGCAATTGTTATGTTTCTTATATTTCAACGAATTTAAACGACAAATAAATGCAACCAGAGATCATCAGATGCAGCATGAGAGAGGAAGTTGAGTTATGAGCACCCAAACGAAGGATGCCGACCGCAAGGACTGGGACACCTACTTCATGGATATTGCCTATATGGTTTCGACGCGCTCGCGTTGTCCGCGCAGACATGTTGGAGCTGTTCTTGTACAAGGAAAAAAACTGCTTGGCACAGCGTATAACGGTGCTCCGATGGGCGTGCAGGATTGTCTCGAGGCAGGCTGCATGATTTCGGAGGAAGTTGAGATGAAGCTGGTCGACGGCAAGGAGCAGCCATTCAAGAAACAACGCTGTATTCGAACGATACATGCGGAGCAAAATTTGCTGCTGTTCACCGATCGTACCGATCGCGAAGGATCAACCGTTTATGTAACCGACCAGCCTTGCTGGACATGCGCTAACATGCTTGCAAACAGCGGTGTTATCGAAATCGTCTATCATCGCAGTTATCCGAAAGACAGTGAAAAGGTGAGCAATATGATGGCCCAGAAAGGTATTGTTTTCCGTTGTTTGGATCATTACGAGCCACCTGCTCAGGCGCATATGGATGTAACATCATAGCGTTGATCATTAAATAGTAGAAACGAGGAGGAACCTCTGATTGCATCTTTTGATGCGACAGAGGTTCTTTTTTTTTGTTATGAGGCTTTGCGAATTGGAGGGAGCTAGAGGTGAATCGACGTCCTTTAATTTGGTTTGCGATTTGTTGGGTATTTGGGGGCGCGGCTGCTGCTGGTTTGAACAGCAGCGGCGTTTGGCTTGCGGCGGGAGCGGGAATATTGCTCGCAACCGCCGCAGTGCTTGGCAAGAAAGCGACGTGGCAGCTCGCGGCGGCTTGTGCTTTGGCAGTGTGCCTTGCCGCAGGAGAGCGGTTATGGGCGGATGCCCGCAACGTGACTGCGCTGCCAGCACTGCTTGCCGCCGCTGAGGCGGATGGACCGCGAGCTGCGTATGCGGCGGAAGCGGAGGGCGTTATTGTATCGGCGGTGGAGGTCGACGGCGACCGCGCGATGTTTCGCGTGGAGGCGCACAGCATCCACGTTCAGGGTGAAGCCGCTGCGCAGCCGTTGCGCGAGCGGTTGATCGTGCATGTCCGGCTGATGGAACAGCCGGAGCAGGCCATCGCCGCGGCTTGGCAGCGCGGCGCCAAAGTGCGCCTTGCCGGCGAGCTTACGCGGCCGGCTGGCGCATCCAATAGCGGCGGATTTGATTACCGCCGCTACCTCAGCAGCCAGAGAATCCACTGGCTGCTCAAAGTGAAGGGCACCGCCGCCGTAAAGCCGGCGCCGGGCCCCAAGTGGACCGCGGCCGCGCTGCTCGGCCGCGTCGACAACGCGCGCGCATGGCTTGGCGCGCGGATGGAACAGCTGTATCCGTCCTCGCAGTCCGGATACATGAAGGGACTGGTCCTCGGCATTCGCGAGGACCTCGATCCAGAGCAGTTCCAGCAATTTTCAAGGCTTGGTTTAACGCATATTTTAGCGATTTCGGGCCTCCATGTTGCTGTATTCCTTTATGCGCTTAGCGGTCTGCTGCGCCTCGCACGTATAAGCCGCGAACGAATGCTGCTCATCCTCATGTTATCCGTTCCCTTGTATGTGCTGCTTGCCGGCGCTTCCCCTTCGGTTGTCCGCGCGGGTCTAATGTCCGTTCTTGGGCTATTGGCAGCTCGGATGGGCAAGCTGAAGGATGGGCTGCATTTGTTAGCTGCTGCTGCGGTGCTTATGCTTATTTATGATCCCTATTTTATCGAGGATGTCAGCTTTCAGCTGTCGTTCATTGTAACGATCGGTCTAATTGTCGGAGTCCAGCCTGTACGGCAAGCGATGCCGAGGTGGCGCAGAGGAAAATCGCTGCTTGATCTGGCGGCGGTTACGCTCGTAGCGCAGATTGTATCTTTTCCACTGACGATTTATTATTTTAATCAGTTTCATGTGTTGTCTATGCTCGCGAATTTTGTGCTCGTTCCGTTCATCAGCTTTGTCGTTATGCCGCTTGGCGCAGTATCGCTCCTGCTTGCGATTCCTTGGGAGGGCGGCGGCAAGCTGCTGGCCTATTTCTCGCATTTCGCGAATGAATGGACGTTTGCTTTCGTCGAGCAGCTGTCCGAAGTGGATTCACTAAGGACGATTTGGGCAACTCCGCCTCTTTGGTGGGTGGCAGCTTGGCTGATTATATTTGGTGTTATATTTCGGATTTTGCGCAGTTGGACGATGCAAATCGCTGCGAAACATGAGGAAGAAGCGGCGACCATAGAGGAGACAGCGCCAATTGGAGCGGTTCATCCTTACATAGTGGTTAAAGAAAGCAGTAAAAAGCTAAGGATTAGCCTATATCTGCTGTTAGCGCTAGTTTTGATTATGATTTTTTATGCCTTTAAACCTGATTTATTTAACCGTCAAGCAGAGGTTAGTTTTATAGATGTTGGTCAAGGCGATGCTGTACATATTCGAACACCCGGCGGCAAGCATATTTTAATCGATGGCGGAGGTACGATGAGCTTCCGCAAGCCGGGAGAAGAGTGGAAGGAGCGGAGCGACCCTTTTGAAATTGGGAAAAAGGTGCTTGTGCCTTTACTTATGAAAAGAGGCGTGCGCGAGATTGACATCCTCGTCATTTCACATTTGGATAGCGATCATATCCGTGGTTTAAAAGCAGTTTTGGAGACGATTCCAATACGCAGCATTTGGTGGAACGGAACGGTGAAGGAAGCAGATGATGCTCAGCAGCTTATTAAGCAGGCACTTGCGCTGGGAATTCCAATGTACAGCGCGTCTGCGGGCATGAAGCAGCAGGTAGATGCAAATACCAAGATAAGCGTTCTGTGGCCATTGGCGCAAAAAGAGGAAGCGGTGGCTCACGTTGAGGAGCAGAATGAAGCCAGTGTTGTGCTTAGTGTTCAGCTTTTTCAGTCGGTCTTCTTGTTTACCGGTGATATTAATGCAGCCACAGAGCGCGCCATTATACGAAATGAGCGGCAGCAAAATATAATGGATTCAAAGGAAAAAAACGTCTCAGTTATGAAGGTTGCACATCATGGCAGTCGTTTTTCAACAAGCTCAGAGTGGCTCGATTATTGGCGTACGCTTGGAGCAGTAGCTTCTGTTGGAGCGACAAATACCTACGGCCATCCTAGTCCAGATGTGATTTCTCGATTAAATCAAGCGGGAACCGCTTTGTGGCGAACAGATCGTGATGGCGAGGTACGGTTTATTGTAACCAGCCAAGATTTATTTACGTATACAAAAATTAAGTAAGGCGGGTATCGAAAAAATGCGAATAAAAAGCCTGCTTTCATCTTTCCGTACCTAAATTCGCATATCATATGAAAATCATTCATACTTAGGAATAAAGAAGTCGAGCCGTTTTCAGAGGTATTCGACTTCTTTCTATATACGAGTTAGTTGAAATTTGGTATCCTTTAATGTGGAGTTTATTTCGATTCTTTCACAGCATAGCGAGTATCTGTAAATTTTTTATGGTTTTTTCCTGCTTCGTGCATTCAAGACGGTCCGCTTGGGGACAATCGCTCTGCTTGTTAAAACTTACTAAAAAAAATAAAGTAATATTTCTAATTTATCTGCAACTTTTACCGCAACCAGTTCGTCAGAATGGTTGCAAGAGAGGGGGATCCTTCGTGGTGGAGCCGGAGCTTATAAGAGCCGCTCAGTCGGGAGATCGCGACGCTTTAATTACTCTATTGCGAGAGATTGAAACGCATGTTTATCGGACAGCCTATTATATATTAAATAATGAACAGGATGCCCTTGATGCAGCGCAAGAAGCGCTAATTCGCATCTATACAAAAATAGGCTCGTACGAAGAAAAAGCGCAGTTCAAAACATGGATTCAACGTATTGTAACCAACATTTGCATTGACAAGTTTCGGAGAAATAAACCGACCGTCTCAATAGATGAGCACGACATGGTATTCCACGAAAAACAAAACGTGGAGGACGAGGTAATGTCTGCTTACGCTGTTAAAGACATTCAAGCCGCTATCGACAAGCTTCCTGAGCATCATCGTGCGGTCGTCGTCCTTCGGTATTTACAGGATTTCTCTTACAATGAAATTGCAGATTCGCTCGATTTGCCGCTCAATACAGTGAAATCCTATTTATTCAGAGCTAGGCAACAGCTGCAGACTTTACTCCATGATTATCAGAAAGGTGGTGTCCGGGGATGAATTGTCAAGAGGTGATGGAACTAATGCAAAGACAGCTAGACAACGATCTCGATGAAAGCGAAATCGAAGTCTTGATGAATCATACTAGACAGTGTCCGGACTGTGCAGCCATGTTCGAGCGGTTACAGCTATTGTCCGCCGAGCTTACCAGTTTGCCAAAAGTTATGCCGAGCTATAGCTTAGTCGATGCGATTATGCCTCAATTAGAGCGGATGGAACTGTTTGGTCAGGCTGAAGCGGAACCGCCATCCATGGTTAGCAGAACGGAAGCAACAAAACGTCTTTCGAAGCGTCAACGCCGCTGGCCGTCCATGCGCATTATGAGTGGTGTGATCGCAGCCGGAATCGTTGCAGGCCTGTTTATCGTAACGTATAATTCAGACTCGATTGGCGATATGAATGCATCACAATCTTCAGCCAAGCGATCGAATAACGTCGCGGCTGATATGATGAGCGAAACGCCAGTGGAAATGTCTTATAGACCGAGCGCTAACGGTGCTGAAGACCCAGAAGTGAAGACGGAAACGGCAAATAAAGATAAAGAAGCCGATTCATCGCCAACGTCCAAGAGTACCGCAATCAATCCTTTAACCAATGAAGACAAAGCGCCTGATGGTGGGTCATTTGAGGATGGCTCAGTCAAAGGCTTAACTTCGAATCCTTCTGAAGGATTGGTTGAAAAGGAAGGCGAGAATGGTTTAGGTGTGAATACGAACAGCACGGCAACGGTTTCACCCGATGGCCTCTATAGCGGCAAGGCTGAAAATTTTAAAATTAAAGTTGTTGCTGCTGCCGATCAATCTGTCGTCTTCACATCACCGCGCAAAAACGGTGAGCTGCTCAATCTGGTCTGGTCTGAGGACAGCAAAAAACTGACCTACGAGGTTCATGTTGAACAAGGAGCAATTGAGAAGTATGTGATCGATTTATCTACGCTGACGGAGCAGAAGGCAGGGCATTAACTTAGAAATTGCTCGCTTCAGCACAGATTGCGGTCTGCAAAAATTAAGGGTTATTACGCACATTTATATCGATTTATGCGTATAATGTTAGCAGCGATAGTGTCTGCGACGAATCCTTAACGTCGTATGACCATCCGCAGGGCGGTACCATGGACCTGCCTGCGAATGTTTATATAGATGTTCGGCAAAGGGATGAGGCTTTATATGGCTCATCCCTTTGTTGCCGTCTAATTGTACTTACTCGTGACGAGGTGAAGGTATGGATGCAAAGGAAGCATTAAAAGAAATAAAGGGCGGACGCTTCCGTCCCATTTATGTGCTGTATGGCAA
>NZ_JBFTSN010000356.1:0-6676 GCF_056400045.1 Paenibacillus sp. 01L418 | reverse complement strand
AGCGTATATTGCTTATTTAGTGGAGTTCCATGCATCCAGAGATTATTTCGAATGTCACGAGCTTCTGGAGGAGTACTGGAAAGAGAATCCCGGTGATCGATTTGCGGATACTTGGGTTGGACTTATTCAGCTGGCTGTTGGCCTCTATCACGAGCGCAGAGGCAATGTTCGCGGCGCAGTCAAAATGCTAACGCAAGCAGATCGCAGACTGTCTGCAGCCCCGCTTGATGAGCTTGGTTTAGGTAAGAACAGCTTGCAGATGCAATTAAGTGCGAGATTGGCTTATTTGCAGGCAGAGGACGAAACTCCCTATACAGATATTAATTTGCAAATTGTAAACGAAGACGTCGTTTTATTGTGCAAGCAGATGTGTGATCAAAGAGGATTGATTTGGGGAGCTACGAGCCCATTAGATGATGATGCAATCATACACAGGCATTCAAAGAGAGACAGATCCGATGTGATAGCAGCAAGACTTGCAGCTTATGAAGCAAAAAAACGGGAACGTAGCGGTATGATTGAATAACCGCTGTGTTCCCGTTTTATTTGTTTACAATTGAGGCGTTGCAGCGTCTACAAGCTCTAGTTCACCAGTTTCGGAATCAATAATCAATCCATGTACTAAAATATTAGCAGGCAGCAGGGGGTGATTGCGGATGATGCTTACACTGTTTAGAACACTGTCTCTGACGTTGTCGAAGCCAGTCAGCCAGCGCATCAGATTAAGACCTGAATGCTTCAAGGTTGTAATCGTCTCATTGGAGACGCCTCGCTCTTCCATATGCTGAATGATGAGTTCAGGGTTGAGACCAGTCATCCCGCAATTGCTATGGCCAACGACAAATACTTCGTCAGCTTGCAGCTCATATAAGGCGACAAGGACACTACGCATAATATTGCCAAAAGGCTGGGTTACGATAGCACCAGCGTTTTTAATGATTTTGGCATCGCCATTTTTGAGATTCATAGCTTTGGGCAGCATTTCTGTCAGCCTTGTATCCATACAAGTAACGATGACCATTCTTTTGTTTGGATATTTGCTCGTGGAATATTTCTCGTATTTCCGGTTCTCAACAAATTCTTTATTGTAATTTAAAATTTCATCAATCTTGTTCATGCTGCTCCTCCGCTTAGAAAACGAAGGTTTACCGTATAGATTTGGCTGTCGCTCTTGAGACTAAAGCTGCTTCGTTCCTCATTGTAATCAACACGCAGCTGGGGTTCATAATATATTTCATGGCGAGGTTCATAATAGAAGGGCAAAGGATCGCCTTGTGCGAGTTTGTCGTCCACCGTGGGCTCACTAATCAACTGAAGGGCAGGAACGCCGCTAACGACACAACCGCATCCTTCTGTATCATGAAGCAGTTTTAATTGGTTTTTCCCCTCTTTTAAATAAGGAGTTAACCGATCAGTAGCTGCTTTGGAAAAAATGATATGCATATGGTTTCCTCTCTTTCTATCTCTTGCACTGGATGTCTTGCAGGTTTAAGATGATTATAAGGATTGGAATAAGTAAGATCAAGTAAAGATCCCATGAATCATAATCAATGTAAAAACGAAGCAGGAAGGTGGAACAATGATGTCTACAAAACATACGGAAGCTCTGCAAAATTTCAGAGAAACCATTCGCAAAATTTCGAGCTATGAGGAAGCACTCGGAGTTCTATATTGGGATTTGCGCACAGGCGCTCCGCGCAAAGGAATGGATAATCGCTCAGAGGTCATTGGCGTGTTATCCGGTGACCATTTTAAGCTGGCAACATCACCTGAACTAGGAGAAAATCTGTCCACACTGGAGGATCGTTCTGTATACTCAGAGCTCAGTGAAATCGATCAGCGTTTAGTTGCGGAAACTCGCAAGGAGTACGATCGCAGCATCAAAATACCACCGAAGCTCTATCAAGAATATGTGGTGTTATCCTCGCAATCCGAAAGCAAATGGGAAGAAGCGAAGGAAAATAATGATTATACAAGCTTCCAGCCCTATTTGGAGAAGGTCATTTCCTATACAAATCAATTTATTGACCTTTGGGGACCGAAAGAGACTCGTTATGATACGCTTCTTGATCAATATGAACCGGGCATGACCGTTGCTGAACTTGACCGAGTGTTTGGCGGTTTACGCGAGCAGCTCGTACCGCTAGCATCAGCGATCGCAAACTCGCCGCATCAGCCAGATACTTCATTTCTGAAGCAAAACTATGATAAATCGTCTCAAAAAGCGTTTAGTCTATACATATTGGAGCAAATGGGTTACAACTTTGAAGCAGGCAGGCTCGATGAGAGCGCTCATCCATTCGCTACAGGACTTAATCCCGGCGATGTTCGAATTACGACAAGATATTTGGAGGACGATGTAACAAGCGCATTGTTCGGAACAATTCATGAAGGCGGTCATGCGCTTTATGAGCAAAATATTATGGAAGAGCTTATCGGCACAACGCTTTGCACCGGAACTTCCATGGGGATTCACGAATCGCAATCCCGCTTCTGGGAAAATGTCATTGGACGGAGTAGACCTTTCTGGAATCGTTATTTCGGCGAGCTACAACAACGTTTTCCTGGTCAGCTTGATGTGAGCGTTGATCAATTTTATCGCGGGAATAATGTTGTGCAGCCATCGCTAGTTAGAATAGAAGCAGATGAACTGACTTATAATCTGCATATCATTATCCGCTATGAGATCGAGAAGCTTATATTTAATGGCGGCGCGAAAGCTGCAGATCTTCCAGCTATCTGGAATGAAAAATACAAAGAGTATTTAGGCGTGACTCCGCAAAATGATGCAGAAGGCGTTCTCCAAGATGTTCACTGGTCTGGTGGAGCTTTTGGTTATTTCCCTTCCTATTCACTTGGCAATATGTATGCGGCGCAAATCGCAGATACGATGGAGCGTGATCTGCAAGGTTTCTGGGGCAGTGTAGAAAAAGGGAATTTACTGCCGATTAAGCAATGGCTTAGCGAGCGCATTTACAAATACGGCAAGCTGAGAACGCCTTCTGAGCTTATCCAAAGCGTTACTGGCAAACCGCTTGATCCACAGCATTTGGTTGCTTATTTAACGAAAAAATATACAGACATCTACAAGCTGTAGTAAGCAGCTAAATTTACTAACAAGATGAGAAGGCTGTCCAATCGTCCAATGACGATAATGGGCAGCCTTCTTTTTGTGCATGTATTCACCGCCCTTCGCTAAAGCGCATAGGCTGAAGTACATTTATTAAACGCATAGTTGCAGAAGGGACTCAAAAATGAAAAAACGAATGGTATTGACGATGCTGCTCGCCGCAGTGCTAGTCATGACAAGTGTACTGGCTGGATGCGGGAAAGGCGATTCAGGCAATGTGAAGATTCGTATCGGCGAAGTAACGCGCTCATTATTTTATGCACCAGAATACGTAGCTGTCGCGAAAGGCTTCTTTAAAGAGGAAGGGCTCGATGTGGAATTAACGACTACACCGGGCGGTGACAAAACAATGACGGCATTGCTCTCGAATGCGATCGACGTTGCATTGGTGGGATCGGAAACTTCCATTTATGTGTATCAGCAGGGGACGGATGATCCGATCATTAACTTTGCCCAATTGACTCAAACCGATGGTACTTTCCTTGTAGCTAGAGAGGCTAATGCAAACTTCGATTGGAACAATTTAAAAGGAAAAGTATTCCTTGGCCAAAGAAAAGGTGGAATGCCGCAGATGGCCGGCGAGTTTGCGTTAAAGAAGCTTGGCATCGATCCGAAAGCGGATTTGGAGCTGATTCAAAACGTTGATTTTKCAAACATACCTGCAGCCTTCGCATCGGGTACTGGCGATTATGTCCAACTATTTGAACCGACAGCTTCGATTTTTGAGAAGGAAGGCAAGGGTCATGTGGTAGCATCATTTGGTGAGGAAAGCGGACACCTTCCTTACACGGTGTTTATGGCTAAGAAAAGCTACATCAACAAAAACAAAAAAGCTGTTCAATCGTTCACGAACGCTGTTCATAAAGCGCAGCTCTGGGTTAAGGACAACAATGCAGAAGCAATTGCCGATGTTGTGCTGCCATATTTTGAAAATGTGGATCGCGATATTCTTATCAGCTCCATTGACCGTTACAAAAAACAAGGCTCGTTCGCGACAGATCCAATCATTGATGAAGGGGAATGGAACAACCTTCTTGACGTTATTACGAGCGCAGGAGAACTTCAGAAGCGTACCGAGCATAGTGAAATTGTAGATACTAGCTTTGCCGAAAAAGCAATTGAAGCAGTAAAATAACTGCCGGCATGAAATGGAGGCTTAGGCATGATGGATGTACCCGTGCTTGAGCTGCAGCAATTATCACATGTATATGTGAATGAAAAAGGAGCCTCCCTCGCGGTCGAACAAATTGAGCTGACGGTTAACCGCGGGGAGTTTATCAGCTTGGTTGGTCCTAGCGGCTGCGGCAAGACGACGGTGCTTAGTCTGTTAGCCGGCTTGTTTCCACCGACTAAGGGGCAAGTACTGCTAAATGGTGAGCGGGTTGTGGGACCTTCGCCCAAGGTAGGCTACATGCTGCAGCAAGATTATTTATTTCCATGGCGTTCTATCAAAGAAAATGCCGCAATTGGACTTGAAATAAGCGGACGCAAATCAGAAAAGGCGCTTCAAGCGGTAGATGAGCTGTTAGTTGAACTTGGACTACCGGAATCCGGGCGTAAATATCCTCATGAGCTATCAGGCGGAATGAGGCAGCGAGTCGCACTTGCAAGAACTTTAGCTACAGAGCCGGAAGTGCTTCTGCTCGATGAGCCTTTCTCAGCACTTGATTTGCATATCAAACTCCAACTCGAGGACTTGGTTCATCAGACATTAAAGAGACTTGGCAAAACAGCCGTTCTCGTCACACATGATCTGGCAGAAGCAGCTGCAATGAGTGACCGTGTTATCGTGCTAGGCAGAAACCCAGGACATATTCGATGTGAAGTGGAAATACCGGAAGAGATTCGTCAAGCAACCCCGATGGCGGCTCGCAAGCTCCCAGACTTTCAACAATTGTTTGATCGCTTATGGGAGGAGCTTGATGAGGACGACATGGAAGGGGGTGGAAATGGTGGATGAACGAAACGGGCGGGATATATTGAATAACGACAAAACAGGTAAAGCTGCTGTATCGGGTATTCAAGAGGATCGCCTGACTTGGATGGGCGAGCTGCACACTCGGTTCAAGGAACACAAACGGCGTATTACAGCTGCGGTCATCACAACACAGTTTGTGCTGCTGCTCCTGTTTATCGGTCTATGGGAAGCAGCTGGGCGCAAAAATTGGATTGATCCCTTGCTGTTCAGCTATCCCTCCAAGATGTTTCTACAGCTATGGAAGACGATGGTGGACGGCTCAATATGGCCCCATGTTGGCATGACCGTGACAGAAACCGTCGTAGGTTTCTTGCTTGGTACGATTTTAGGCACTGCGATTGCCGCTTTGTTATGGTGGTTCCCATTTCTATCTCGTGTATTCGATCCTTATTTGGTCGTCCTCAATAGTATGCCCAAAGTGGCGCTTGGTCCTATTTTTATCGTCGGACTTGGACCAGGCTTTATGTCGATCGTTGCCATTACGCTATCGATCACTGTCATTATAACGATTTTGAACATTTATAATCGATTTCGTGAGATTGACACCGGTTATATTAAGGTCGTAAGGCTGTTTGGTGCTTCTAGACTGCAATTATTTAAGCTAGTCATTTTGCCGGGTTCTTTTCCTGTCATTATTTCAACGTTGAAAGTTAATGTCGGGCTAGCGTGGATCGGCGTCATCGTGGGTGAGTTTCTCGTCGCAAAGCTAGGTTTAGGTTATTTAATTATATATGGCTTCCAAGTCTTCAATTTCACACTAGTGCTATCAAGCTTGATTGTGATTGCTGTAGTCGCTACGGTTATGTATCAATTAGTTGCAATGCTGGAGAGAAAGTTGACTGAGGGTTGGCGCGAGCGGTAGGATGTAGAAATAAATCCTACTTAACGTGAGGTTAATTCATGGGCATTCGTATTATCAAAACGGCGTTAGCCGCCATTGCAGCCATTTATACCGCAGTCTATCTCGGATTGGAGCCGCCGCTTGGCGCCGGGATTCTTGCCATACTTGGTGTTGAAGTGACGAGGATGAAGGGGATTAAGAGCGCATTTGTGCGATTTATCGCTTCTGTGCTCGGACTTTTTTTTGCTTCGCTTATCTTTACTGTATTTGGTTTTCACATTTGGGCAGTTGCTATATTCATTCTCATTACTTTTCCAATATTGTCGCGCTTCCAATTGAAGGATGGCATCGTTACAAGTTCGGTTATCGTATTCCACCTTTTCAATCGGGCTGAGGTGACAACCGACATTATTGGAAACGAAATTATGCTCTTATTTGCAGGTTTGGGATGGGCAACCATCGTGAACATCATTTATATGCCTAAGGATGAGCATCAACTTAGCTTCTTTCGTTCTTCAATTGAGCAAAACTTTGCCGTCATCTTTCAAGAAATGTCGCTGACGCTGCGAGATCCATCGCATATATGGAATGGCGGCGAAATTTTGGAAGCCTATAACGCGATTGAGGAAGGAGCCCAGCGCTCCGTTCGCAATCGCGAAAATCGGCTTTGGGGCCAAGAGCAATATTGGTCCACTTATTTTGAAATGAGACGTCAGCAGCTCGAATC
>NZ_JBFTSN010000355.1:0-6680 GCF_056400045.1 Paenibacillus sp. 01L418 | reverse complement strand
CAAAACCAACGTACAAGACTTTCCTCGCATTAGCACTCTTAGGCGGCGGACCTGCTATTATCGGAACGTGGATAGGTGGATTTGTCTTTAATCAAACGCTGGCGGCCTTATTCTTCGGTATTGGCGCAGGGGCCATTATACAAGTTATTTATGTCATTTTTAAAATGATTGTTAGGGATGCAAAGGCTGCAGAAGCACCTGCCGTTTCGTGGCTCAATTTCTCAGGTTTAACACTTGGCATTTTGCTGATGTATGTAACAGCTTTGTTAGTTAACTTCTAGAACCAAACGGGAATGGGGAGTTCAGAATGCCGAATATAGGTGTTGCAGGAATTGTATTGCTTGTGATTTTAGGCTTGCTGCTGTTTGGACCATCCAAGCTGCCTCAGCTTGGGCGAGCGATTGGAACGACGCTGTCAGAATTCAAAAAAGGGGCAAAAGGACTGATAGACCCGGATGAAAAACCCGATCAGCCGAAGGAGCGCGAATGATCAAACAAGCGAAGAGCCGTCAGCATAATGCTAACGGCTCTTGTTTATTTGCGTATGAATTTAATCTGCACGCTTTTTTCGTTCAATTAATATGGTCAAGCTGACAAGTGTAACAAATATAGTCGCTCCCATATCGGAGAGAATGGCAATCCATAAGGTGAGCCAGCCGGGAATGGTAAGCAATAATGCGATTATTTTCAGTCCGAGCGAGACGCAAATATTAAAGCGGATGACGCGATTGACCTTTTTGGCAATGGAAACGGCTTCGGGCAGCTTGCCCAAATGATCCTGCATGAGGACGATATCGGCTGTTTCAATTGCACTGTCTGTTCCTTTGCCCATCGCAATGCCGAGCTGCGCAGAGGCTAGAGCAGGAGCGTCATTAATACCGTCACCTATCATCGCGACATGGTGACTTGCTGAAAGCTCTTTAATTTTCTTCACTTTATCTTCCGGCAGAAGGTTGCCATAAAACTCGGACACCCCGACGGCGGAAGCGACTTTCTCCGCTGTCTTCTGATGATCTCCGGTAAGCATAATGGTACGCTTAATTCCCAGTTTGTGTAAGGATGCGATTACAGACCGGCTTTCCTCGCGAATTTCGTCTGAAATGCCAAACATACCGAGTACTTGCTGATCGTCTGCCACCAATACAAGAGTAAGACCGTCATTTTTTAATTGTTCTATGCGATTTTGGACAGAATCCGGAATCGTAATATGCTCGATGCTTTTTTCATTTCCAAGCCAGTATGCAAAGCCGTTAACCTTCGCTTTAATTCCCCGACCTGATATCGTTTGAATTTCATCCGGTTCTGGTATTGTCATATTTCTGCTCGCTATTTCCTTCATAATCGCTTTCGCCAGCGGGTGGGAGGATGATTTCTCGATTGCTCCAGCTGCTTGGAAAAACCGTTCTTCATCATACGCTTCCAATTTGGCAACATGCGGTTCGCCTTTTGTTAACGTACCTGTTTTGTCAAAAGCAAGCGTGTCGATCTTGCCAAGCTGCTCTAGAAATACGCCGCCTTTGACGAGTACGCCGTTCCGTGCATTTCTTGTAATGCCCGAAACAATAGCAATTGGCGAAGAAAGAATTAAAGCGCAAGGGCAGCCTACAATTAATACGGATAAACCTTGATAAAGCCATGTAATCCAGTCTCCCTGAAAGAGGAGCGGAGGAATAAGGGCAACAAGTGCAGCAACAATCATAATGAGCGGCGTATAATATTTAGCGAATTTATTAATGAAAAGCTCCGTTGGCGTTTTGGTTTCCTGTGCTTCTTGAACGAGATGAAGAATTTTTGCCAAGGAGGAATCCTTGTATGCTTTATCAATTCGAACGAGAAGCAGCCCTTCGTTGTTAATGCTTCCGCCGTAAACGGGTTCTCCAGCTTCCTTCTCAACCGGCAGCGATTCACCTGTGATTGCCGCTTCATTCACCGAGCTTTTTCCTTCAGAGACGATGCCGTCCGAAGGGATTTTTTCGCCGGGCTTAATTTTTACAAGATCGCCGATTTGAAGAGAAGCAATCGGAACGATAATCTCTTGGCCATTTTCTACTTTTAAAGCTTCCTTAGGCGCAACTTGAAATAAAGCTTCCATGGAGCGGCGCGCCTTTTCCATACCATAACCTTCAAGCAGCTCATTTAGTCCAAACAAGATGGCAACGAGAGTAGCTTCTTTCCATTCACCAATGGATACAGCTCCGATTAACGCAATAGTCATTAAGGTATCGATATTAAACTTCATTTTAATTAAATTTTTAAGTCCGCGGAAAAATGTGGTGTAGCCACTAATAATCGTTGCGGCCAAATATAATAGAATGACTGCTTGTTTGTCGAGCACGCCATCAAGGAATAATGCGGCAACATAGATGATGCCCGATACGATGAGCAATTTGAGCATATTTGAATGGCCTTCGGAATGACTGTGATCGTGATCATGATCATGATCATGTCCAGCATGATTATGAGAACTATGATCGTGTCCCGTATTCGCTTCCGAGCTTGCTTCGATATAGGCATTGTCTGACTTTAAAATTTTCTTAACTGCAGCCATGGAAATTTGCGGATCAACCGTTAATTTTCCTGAGTTGTAGCTGAGCTTTGCATCCGAGCCATGTTCCAATTGCTTAATCTCTTCCTCCATTCGGAGGGCGCAGCCACCACAAGAGAGTCCCTTTATTCGATACTCATTCATAAGACATCCTTCTTCCAGTTGAATATATGAATACTTGTTCATATAATATGCAATTCCAACATTTATGTCAAACGTATTTTCTCCATTCCGCTATAAATTCATGTAAACACCATTCGGTTTGTTAGAATCCGTACACATCTGAACGCCATAAATTCAAGTAGACAAGGAATGGTAATTCCAATAGTATGAAACCAACGTTGTTATCATAAAGGCAAGCGGCTAGCCAGTATTTCAATCGGAGGAATGAATATGCATATATTGATCGTGGACGATGAAATGATCATTCGTAATGGCATAAAAAATATGATGCTGTCGTACAGCAAGCCATTTACAAGCATCCGTACAGCTGAGAATGGGGAGCAGGCTTTAGCTTTCATTGCTGAGTATCCCCCCAATATCATCATTACGGATATTCGGATGCCAAGGATGGATGGACTGCAACTTTGCAAGCGCATTCATGATATCTATCCCTATATTAGAGTTGTTGTTATTTCCGGTTTTGCGGAGTTTGAATATGCGAAACAATGTATGGCGTACGGTGTGAAGGAGTATATGCTTAAGCCCGTTGTGAAAAAGGACATTCATGAAATGCTGGATAAAATATTGCCTGCTATGGAAAAAGGTGTCGTTGCGCCGACGCACTCGAAGAAATGGCTCGATGAGATGACGGAGCATATTTGGCAGCTGCGGTTGCCCGATTTGGATAAATGTTTGGATGATTGGCTTAGCTATTGCGCAGAAAGAACAGATCATCCACAGCAGTTAAATGAGCTATTGGAGGATTCCTTTCAAGCGGTATTGGATCGATTGCAGGACAAGGGTCATCAGTACACAGGGATTGCTGCCGCTGCTATAGAGAAAAACACTTTAACTGATGGAAAGCAAAGCTTTCGCGACAAAATCCACTCTGTAACGGATGAGCTTGCTTTGCGCAGAGGCGGTTTTAAGGATTTAATGACAGAGGTTAGAGCTTATATCGAGAAGAACATTGCGAAGGAAGTCACGCTCGAAGAGGTTGCCAATCTGGTTGGCCTGACGCCTAACTATTTTAGTTTKTACTTTAAAAAAACGACAGGGGTCACCTTCGTGAACTACCGAATGACCAAACGAATAGAAGCAGCGGAGCAGTTGCTCGCGCAGCCTCATTACCGAATTGTCGATGTCGCGCATGAGATCGGCTACGAGGACTATTCTCATTTTGCAAAAACCTTTCGGAAAGTGAAGGGCATCACGCCAACCGAATTTCGCAGCAAGCTGGGGATTAAATAAATGATGAAGCGGCGAAAGGGACTATTTTTCCGGTTGTATATGTATTTCATCATCGTCATCCTTGTACCTTTATTTGTTCTAGGCGTGTACACCTACTATGGAGCGACAGAGAGACTTCGCGATCAGGCGGAGGCGAACATGGCACAGGTCGTCAACATTACGTCGCACCATTTGGAACAATATATTCGGAGTTATGAAAACTCAACGTTGTCGCTGCTTACTAATTTGGATATTAAAGAGTATTTGGATGTGGCGCCGGAGCTCAATTATGAAAATTATTTTTACTCATCCAGAATCAAGACGTATGCCTTTGAACCGATATTGATTCGTCACCCTGAGGTGCTCGCTTTGTACGTCGTCGGAAAGGACGGACGCTCTGTCGGCGTGAATAATAATGCATCCCTCGACTTTACAAGCCCCTCTGCCAAAAAATATGTAGAAAATCTATTCTCAGACATTCCAGATAATGGCCAAATCGTCATTTTGAACGATAGCATCAGCTCCGTGCAGAAAGGCCAATCTATCACGCTTGCCCGTAAAGTAAGAGGACTTCGGTCGATGGATTATAAAGGTGTTCTCGCCATTGAGATCAAGAGCACGGAGTTATCTACGCTTTGGAAAGGCATTGATTTAGGTCCCCAAGGCTTATTTCATATTGAGGATCGGCAGGGAGAAGTTGTTTACCATACCGATTCTAGCAAGATTGGCCAAAAGCTGTCCTCTCAAGCGAAGCGTGAACTGCCAGAAGGGAAGGCTGTGTCCTTCATAAGCAAGGAAGCCGGGGAAGAGAGGTTTACGATTGCCCGCCATTCCAGCTATACGAATTGGGATTTGCAAATATCGATTCCGATGAAGGATTTGCGCCAACCGATCATCGGCATTCGAACGAACATTATATGGATCGGCTCTGTAACATTGATATTAGGGCTGCTGATTGCTTATCGGTTCAGCTACTCGATCACAACGCCTATTCAAAAGCTTAGACGCGGCATGAAGCAAGCGGAGAAAGGGGACTGGACCCGAATTCCGTTAAATGGAAAGCAGGATGAGGTGGACGAGCTAGTTGTAAGCTACAATTCTATGGTCAATAAATTATCGGACCTGATCGAGCAGGTCTATACAGCGGAAAGCACCAAACGTGAAGCGGAGCTTGAGCGGCAGAAAGCAGAGCTGCAAGCGCTCCAGCTGCAAATTAATCCTCATTTTCTGTACAACACGCTGGAGACGATTGTTTGCTTCCCCGCTGTACAGGATTCGGATGAGGTATCGGAAATTGTAAAAAACATGGCTTATATGCTGCGCTATGCTGTCCAAACGAGTTTGGAGGAAATTACGGTCGTCAACGAGCTGAAGCATGTGTTGAATTACATGGCGATACTGAAGCATCGGTTCGGCAAGGAGTTCGAGATCGATGTGGAAATTCCGCCAGATTATTTGCTGAAGAAGATGGTCAGGCTTACCCTTCAGCCCATCATCGAAAATGTGTTTCAGCATGCTTTTTTTGAAGGCATCGAGGACAAGCATCGGATCGAAATACGGACGGAAGAGACGGAGAGCTTTTTTGTTGTGTCGGTTAAAGATAATGGCTCTGGTATGAGCGAATCTACCCTGCTGCAGCTTCGAAGCCGCTTGGAGACGAAGAAGCTGACCGAAGTGAAGGAAGGCAAGGGAGGAATCGGCGTCCTGAATGTCCACCGCCGCATTCAGCTCGTATTTGGCGACGCATACGGATTAGAGATAGAGAGTGAATTAGCAGTCGGAACGGTCATTCGAATGATCATGCCCAAATCGTAAAAAAAACCATACCGACAAAGATGGCGCCATCGTAGAGCTCTGTGCCATAGTGTACGATTGTCGTACAAACTATGTAAGGAGTTGACTCCGATGGCTAAAAGCAATATTTCACAATCTGAGCCCGGCCTCATGCTGTTTCGAACTGGAAAGGAACGGTGGGCTTATTTAAATAAGTATAAAGCGTTATATTTTCTATCCATCCCAGGCATTCTTTATTTCTTATTATTTAAGTATGTACCGCTTTTGGGTTCGGTGATGGCCTTTCAAGACTACAATATTTTCAAAGGTTATTTGGGAAGCGCATGGGTAGGGTTTGACCATTTTCAGCGCATGTTTCATTATCCTGACTTTTTGCGCATTTTGAAAAACACGCTCATTCTCGCATTTTACAGCTTAGGCTTTTCGTTTCCGATTCCAATAATTCTTGCCTTACTTTTAAATGAGATTCGCAAGGTGTTCTTTAAGCGGACGCTGCAGACGATTATTTACATGCCGCATTTTCTATCGTGGGTCGTTATCGGTGGCATCGCCATTGAGATTCTATCGCCGCGAAGCGGGTTTGTAAACAATATCATTACGATGTTCGGCTTTGATCCGATTTACTTCATGGGGGAAGAGTCGTATATCCGAACGATACTGGTTTCCTCTGGCATATGGAGAGACGCCGGCTGGGGAACGATCATTTATTTGGCAGCACTAACGAGCATTAATCCAGATTTATACGAGGCTTCAGAAATGGATGGAGCGACGCGCTGGAGACAGACATTGTCCATTACTTTGCCCGCGCTTATGCCGACCATTACCATTTTGTTTTTGCTGCAGATCGGCCATTTCATGGATTTTGGATTTGAAAGAGTTTCGGTATTTCTGAACACGCTTAATGCGGGTAAGGGGGAGATTTTGGACACGTATATTTATACAGTGGGCC
>NZ_JBFTSN010000354.1:0-6686 GCF_056400045.1 Paenibacillus sp. 01L418 | reverse complement strand
AGCCAAGCCTTTGCAATCTATTGTTTTGTCTGCTTGAATGTGATTCATCATTTCTTGAACCTCCTTTGCGTTTATTAATAAATCATTCGAACAACATACCCATGGGGGTATTGAAAAAGGCGAAAAAATGACGCCGTACATATACCCCTATGGGTATAAGGTGTTGATAAAAATATACATGTTTTAAATGCAGATGTCAACGTGGCATCACAATAAAAAAGACCGCCATTCAGCGGTCTCTTAGTAATCTCTTTCTTTATCCCTTTTTCTTCTTTCCTGATCTCTCTTCAAAGCACGCCTCAATTCATCTTTGTTTCGATTTCTTCTAGGCATCTTTCCGTTTATTTCAAATAATAAAATAACAATCATCGTTAGCAGTAAAACGATTATAAACCCCATCTCTTTCCTCCTAGGATAAAGTTATACTGGGCATTGCTCTGAAAATTAAAAGGTGAAATAAACAATGAAAGATCTACTCTTTTTACCAACGGACTCAGATCGCATAATGAAAGCATAAGCATTGATTGGTAAGAGGAGGAATGGATCATGTTGTTTCATTACTATGTAGCAGAAAGTTTATGGAGGGATCAACAGCAAGCTTTGGATAAGCGAATTCGTAGAGGGGATTTTATTGATTGTGATATCAAAGCAGCTTCACCCGATAAATCAATTATTAAAAGATGGTTATTGACACGTAAAAAAAAAGGGGTTAATCCTCAAGTATGAAGATTAACCTTATTGGCAATTAGGACGAACGATTAATCATCCAGCAAGGATTTCACAAAACGTAGGGCGAACAAAATGATATTAACCAAATCAAGATAAATATTAACGATCATCAGTGGAATATCTTTGTCTTCAAAACCTTCCTTGGACATACGGCTAAAGTCATAAAGTGTATAACCGATGAAAATGAGTAATCCAAAGCCGGCATAAATGGTTTCCATCATCCCTCCAAAAGGGAAAATAAATTGCATAAGACCGATAACGATGAGCCCAATTAATGATGCGAACAAAAACCCGCCAAGAAAGCGAAAATCCTCTTTGGAGTATGTAGCGTAGATCGCAAGGCCTGCATAAACGAGTACAGCAACGGCAACGGTTTGAATGACGACTGATGTACCCATGGAGGCGATATAATAGCTTAAAGAAAACTGCAAGGTTGCACCAGATACAATCATAAACACGTACATCAGTGAGTAGCCAATGGCTGTTGATTTACGCAAAAACATGATGGCAATGATTAATCCAATCTCGACAATAAACAGTGGGATTCGTGCGGCGCTGGGAAGCATTGTTCCTATGTACATGCCGCCTACTGAAACAATTAAGGCAAAGAAAAAGGTTAGCATTAATTTTTGCATCGGTTTACCATAACCGCTTGACTGCGTATAGCTCATCTTATTTTTCTCCTGTCATCCATATTTATGGATCAATAATAGCATGAAAAGCATGAATACAAAATGTTCTTTTTATTTTTTCATTATGGATCTCGTCCATGCGATATGTAATCCGGCTCTTTCCATATTATGTTGACTGCTTGATCCGAAGCTAGCCTGTGCTACGACGAGCTCACAGCCTGCAAGATGCGCTTCATGTAGACGCCAGTTTAATAGTGCTGTTTGCAGACCTTGGTTTCTAAATGTAGGGGCAGTAGCCGCAAGAGCACATGATGCGATTCCATCCTCATTCATATGCATGACACCTACACCTGCAGGTATGTCATTTAAATACGCTAGATAGATTTTCCACCCTTTTCGATTCAGTAAACCAATATTGTTATTAACAAAGTGGTGTTTATCGGACAATGACATGCCTGATCCTAGGCAATGGATTTCAGCATAATGATCGAACACCTCCTCTGTAACGACTTCCGAAATCGTGATATGAGGAGGCAAAACAGGTTTATCTTCACTTGGCAGTCCATAAAGAACAGAATGAAAGCCATTTTGTCGAAAACCGAGCTCTGCCAATTTCCCAAACAGAGCAGCTGTGCATTGTATAGGATCCAAATCAATTTGAAAGCTTCTGTCTCTTGCTTCATAAAACTTGATAATCTCCTCCAGCTTGTCGCTGTCCTCATCGCCCAAACCTTTTACCGAATTAAAAATGCCCCAAGGCATTGTTTTTATATAGTAAGCTACAGCTTGGCCATAATGATTAATCTCGACTCCTTCAAGATTGCCTAGTCTCTCTCCTATGGAACTAATTCTTGATGTAAGATATTCCATTTCTGATTGCTGTATTCGTTTAATTAAAGCTTCATTCAAAATGGGAAGTTTCATCTCCATCCATCCTTGCGCATTATAATGGGATTCATCTGAAAAGTGAAATCTGCATTAACATTCATAAAGAACATTTCCTGTCTGTGATAAGTCATAGCCGGAAATAGCTGCAAGCTCCTGTTGAAATGAAGCGGACTTCAAAATTTCGATAATCAAGTTAATGAGATCGCTATTCTCTGAATTTTTCATAATGACAAGATCGTAACGTTCACTAACTAAAGGAATAAAGTCCACTCCAGTTACGATCGCTGCTGCTTTTTCTATCCCAACTCCAACATCTGCCTCGCAACCCGCCACTTTTGCTGCAACGCCTAGATGATTTGTCAGTTCGTCCTCATAGCCGAGAAGCTCACGTGCCGAAATACGATGCAATCGAAGCTGTTCCTCTAACAATACACGAGCCCCGGAGCCTTTTTCTCGATTAATAATACGTAAGTCTGTCTGAACAAGATCGCTCCATCCTTTTAGGTTTCGCGGATTCCCTTTTTGGACAAATAATCCGGCTTTCCTAGATAGCAGATTAATAACAACGTATGACGAGCCGACGAGCAGCTTGCGTATGTACGGAATATTGTATTCGCCCGTATCGCCGTCTAACAGATGGGTGCTTACGACATCGGAYTGCCCATTATACATGGAGATCAAACTATCTAGACTGCCGGCATTAGACCGCAGTGGGCGAAGTGCGTGTGTATATTTCTCAATATGCCTTCCGAGTATGTCGAGGCTGATGTCTTGTCCTGTGATGACAATGGAGCGAGCGCCAAGGCTCTGGCGTGCTGTGCTTGCAGCATCTGGTTGAATAATTAAAGCGTCACGCAAGCTTTGCTGGTTCCCCTTTGAGCGCTGCTTATAGGCTTCTAAATCAGAAGCATCCACTCTCATTTGTTTACCTACTCGGTATGAGGCCAAATCCCCTTTTTTGATAAGATCATAAACGGTTAATTTGGATATTTTGAGCAGCTTAGAGATTTCCTCTGTCGTATAGGAAATATTTTCAGATATGTTAATCACCTCTTAAGGATTGTATGCAGTAATCATTATTGTAGCATAAACAACGGAAATACTGTGGTGATTCGCTTTACAAATCTATTTCCTTCACCTTATAATCGGAAAATGGATTATGTCTATTTATATCTAAACATAACGAAAGAGGGTATTAAATGATTGATTTACTTAAAAAAAGCTATGTTTTATTGTATTTGGTTATGATTATGGTCGTTGTAACGGCCTGTGGTTCGAATCAAACGAATCAACCAAGCTCCACCAATCAACCAGAATCAACAGCAATTAGTACGGAAACACCTGCTGAAAATGTTGATTTAACGATTTCGGCAGCTGCAAGTTTAACGGATGCGTTAAAGGAAATTGAAACACAATTTAAGGTAATTCACCCTAATGTAAAACTGAATTTTAACTTTGGCGCTTCAGGCGCTCTTCAGAAGCAGATTGAAAATGGCGCGCCTGCGGATCTTTTCCTCTCAGCTGCTTCCAAAAACATGAAGTCACTAGTAGATGCGAAGCTGATTGCTGAGGATAGCCAAACAAATCTCCTCTCTAATGGTCTCGTGCTCGTCACTTCAAAAACGTCAAAAACGCAGCTTGCAAAGGTTAATGATCTGTTGAACGCTGATGTCAAAACGATTGCAATTGGCATCCCAGAGAGCGTACCGGCTGGAAGCTATACGAAAGAAGCCTTGGAACAAGCAAAGCTATGGGATAGCTTGCAACCGAAGGTTGTTCAAGCGAAGGATGTCCGTCAGGTTCTTCAGTACGTTGAAACAGGCAATGCAGACGCGGGTTTTGTTTATAAGACTGACGCTTTAACATCAGATAAAGTCAATATTGTCCTTACCGTTGATCCTGCAACATACACGCCGATCACCTATCCGATTGGTATCGTTACAGCAACAAAGCATCTTCCAGAATCGAAGCAATTTTATGATTATCTTCAAACGGCAGAGGCAATGGCTGTGTTTRAAAAATTCGGTTTTTCGAAGCCATAATGCATGTAAGAAAAAGCAGTACTTAAAAAACCTCTATTCTTCCACTGGGAAGAATAGAGGTTTTTTACTTATGTCTGCAATTTTATTAAGGGTTCAATATAAGCTTAAGGCCTTCAATTTTGAGCTGATCCATACGAATAACCCAGTTTTTAATGGATTCACAAGTTTCTTCGTCTAGATTAAGAAGCTCTTTCATATCCTTTGTTAATTCTTTTTCATCGTCATTGTAGTCGCCGTCAGCGAATATGAGAAGCAGAATTTCTGCGAAAAAGATTTTTTTTACATGATCATCATTAATATTTACTAGTATATCTGCTAACTGCTTTTCGGATGAAAAGCTTATTACGGCTTGCTGCATATCCATCTCTTGCATATACGATTGAAGAAATCCTTGTTCTTTCTTGTGAATGAACCCATCAGCATTTGCTGCAAGATGTGCTAATTCGAGAAATGCTTCTTTTTGCTCCTTGGTTTGTAGAAAATGTAAAAACATAAGGTCCACTCCCTTCATTCGAAAATATTTACTCATACTCTTATTCGACATGATTTGACTATTTCCTACTTGCTGCTTATCTTTTCTATTTCAATAAATGTTTTGTAGCCTGCTATTTTGTTTAGTTTTATATCAAAAGGATGGTGGTCTTCATGAAACAAAAATTCAACACGATGYAATTTATAAAATGCTTATACAGCCGTTTTCGTGAGGATGATGTGCCTGCGCTTGGCGCACAGCTGACGTATTATTTGATCTTATCGTTTTTCCCCTTTCTTATATTTATGGTCAGTTTGCTTAGCTTTATCGAAATGTCTGGCGATAGCGTGATCGCAGAGTTTATTCGCCTTCTACCTGCAGAAGCAAGTGATACGATTAGCGGAATTCTTGCTGAAGTTGTAGATAACAGCAGCGGAACACTGCTGTCATTCGGTATGATTGCGACCATTTGGTCTGCCTCAAACGGTATTAATGCGATTTTGAAAGGATTGAACAAAGCGTACGATGTTGAGGAACAGCGACCGTTTTGGAAGGTACGCGGAATTTCGCTGCTATCAACAATTTTTTTAGTGGTCGTTATTGTTTTGGTCATGGTTATGCTTATTTTCGGTAAAGCTATTGGCGAATACTTATTTAAGTGGCTTGATTATCCAAATGGATTCGAATGGATTTGGAATGTATTGAAGTATGTCATACCAATTTCCGCAATGACAGCCGCCTTTTCCTTGCTTTATTGGATTGTTCCTAACAGAAGGCTGAGCTTAAAAGAAGCTGTGCCAGGTGCTTTATTTGCAACTTTTGGTTGGATTGCGACTTCACTTGTTTTTCAGTTCTATATGAACAATTTTGGGAACTATTCGAAAACATACGGCAGTCTTGGCGGAGTAATCATCCTGTTGATTTGGCTCTACATTAGCTCTATCCTCATCATGCTTGGCGGTGAAATCAATGCTACGCTTGCTTCAGCAAAAAGCATAATTCCACCCAATAACTCGGCTAGACATCGCTTTCGCATTCCGCTTAATCAGAATAAGGATATTAAAACGATAACATAAGTGGGAAATTTACAGCCTTGAACAGATACTGGGCGATGATTAACCTTAAATGGATTATAGGCATATGCTGAATAATCTGATTTTGAGGAGTAATGCTGCATGTATCAAATTGAACAAAACACGATTAACTACGCATATCCATACTCGGATGTTTTCGCAACCAGTGTAAGATTGATGCAGAGCGAACAGCCGCTCACTTTTGTTCTCGTTCATGGCTCCTGGGCGGATGCGAGCTTTTGGAATGGCATCGGTTATGAATTAACCAGTATGGGCCATACCGTGTTCGCGCCTGAATATCCCGGGCATGGTGCAGATCCTAATAAAAACGTCACTCATGAAATGATAAGTCATTCTGTTGCTGCTTCTATTGCGTCAAGAAATCTTCAGCAAATCATACTTGTGGGTCATAGCTTCGGAGGCTCCGTTATCCAAAAGGTTGCAGAGCTGATTCCAGAGCGTATTAGGAGGCTCGTGTTTTTGGATGCTTTTGTATTAAACGATGGTGAAATGGTCGCCGATGAATTTCCAGCCCCTGTAAAAGCTAGTTTCCAGCAGCTTAGGGAAAGCTCGAAGGATGATACGATCATGCTGCCATTTTCGCTGTTTCGTGAAACTTTTGTTAATTTGGCAAGCCTCGGCTTAGCAGAGAAAATGTACAGTATGGTAAGTYCAGAACCAGCAAAACCTTTTTATGAAAAACTCGATCTTAAAGTATTTTATAGTTTGAATATGCCGAAAAGTTATATTTTCTTAACGGAGGATAATGTTCTTCCACAGTACAACAGCGAATATGGATGGCATCCGCATATGTCCAACCGACTGGGCTTGTTCCGATACATCCAAGGTC
>NZ_JBFTSN010000353.1:0-6699 GCF_056400045.1 Paenibacillus sp. 01L418 | reverse complement strand
AGTTACCGCAATCTTCGATGTTACATTGGAAGGAGAACTGATCAGCGTGCAAACAAAAGTGAATTATACCCAGCCGAATAATCGAGAAAAACTGGAGAAGTCCATTCAAAAACAATTGCATGAGGATGCCCTTAAATTGTTGAACAAGACCATTCATCAATGGAATGTCGATTGTTATCGGATCAACAATCGAGTGGTATCCACTTTTTCATCGGTGCAAGAGTGGGATGCTTTTAATTGGAGCAGTCATTTGAAGAAAATGAAGTATGAAGTTAACATTTCCTTTGTCATGCGGCGATATGGTGGTCAAGTAGGGCCTGCGATTGAAGGTGATCAGGTTTCATGAGCAAGCATGTTGTGTTGTTTACTATTTTAGGTTTATTCTCGATCTGGGGCTGCGTATATGTGGGAAGCCTTGCTCCTTCGCTTTGGAAGCAGAAAAATTTTAGAGGAGCGATTGGTGTAAGTATATTAGCGGGCATCACGTTAGTTGTTCCTGTTTTAGTCAGAATAATCGGAGAGGAATAAAAAAATAAGGCCTTTGCTAACTGCAGAGGCCTTATTTATATGGTTGCCGCAACATTAGTAAGCAATTTCTTTATCCAGTTACAGCATCTACTCGTGATTGATCAGCATTAATGCAGCGTTTGCATACCGTGATCGATGAGCCGTTTTTTGTCGCTCGCGGATAAAGCAATTTGATTCTAGTACGATTGCAAGTAGGGCAGGTGCCTCTGCCGCGTGATGGGAGGTTCCAAAGCGTTCGTCCTCTTTTTGATTTTGCCATCGATTATTCCTCCTTTCCGTTCAAGTACTAGTTAAAACAATTTGTTTCATAACTGTATTTTAATTCCTGTTCAGGTAGGTTTGAAAGATAATAAATGACTATAATTAAACTGTTTCTTTTTTGTCGCCTATCTTTAAACTAGCAGCAAGCAAAATGAAGATGATGAGCATTAGCACGGCTAGCGCCGGAGCAAAGTTATCAAATAGATCGGATGTGAAGCCGATAAATAGAGGGCCAATGCATCCTAATAAGTAACCGCCAAATTGCATGACAGCTGATAATGATGTCGCTTCTTCCGCACTTTTAGCCTCTTGAATTGGAATAAGGATTGCTAGTGGAAACAGACCGCCAGCACCAATACCTAGAAAAACAGCAGCAAACCATGGAGAAAAATGCAAAAGCAATAAAACAATTCCGATCAGTTCCGAAACACCGCATACGAGCAGCCAAGTTTTTCTACGGCCAGTTTTACTTACAAGCATTGGAATGAAGAAGCTAATAGGAATTTGAATAACAGTAAATAATGTAAGGACAAGACCGGATTGCGAATGGCTTAAACCTAACGATTGAGCAATGGGAGCGAGCCAAGCAGTTATCGAATAAAAAATAGCGGCCATACATCCAAAAAACAAGGTAAACAACTGTACACGTTTATTTTTGACGAACAAGGATGAGATCGGAATAACGGTTCTATTTGTTCCTTTTTTCTTTAATAGCGGGAGAAGCAATAGAGAAGCGGGCAGTGCCAGAATACCCCAGAAGCCTAAAGAGTATTGCCACGATTCATTTAATTTATGGAATAAAGGCACAGAGAAGCTGGATGCAATCGCAGCCCCAATGACCATAGCTACAGAATATACTCCTGTTATGCCCGGCTTATTTGGAAAGTGTTTTTTTATAAAGCCTGAAATTAATGGTCCTGCAATTCCAATTCCAATACCCGTGAATAGCGATGTCGTAATTAAGAAAAGACTGCTATTTGCGAATACACGAAGGGAAGTGGCTGTCAGGATCAAGAGCATAGCCACAAGCAATGACTTTTCTATTCCTAAATGGGAATTCAGCTTTATCGCCAAAACAGCAAATATCCCCATACAAAGAACGGGCAGTGTCGTCATCAAACTTACGGTGACCCCGCTCATTCCTAAATGGGATTGAATAATATCAAATAATGGACCGACCGAAGTAATCGATGGTCTTAAATTCAAGGATACAAGAAATATAACTAAAATAAGATACATATAACGCATAGGAAACATCCCCTTCTTGGTTGTTGCACTCATTATAGTTTTGTATTTATAATAGTTCAATACTATATATTCTATAGAAACGATAGCATTTAACTATCATAAAAGAAGGGATGTTACTATGGAAATTAGACAATTACAATACTTTCTTATGTTGTGCAATGAATTGCATTTCTCTGAAGCGGCATACAAATTAGGGATTTCACAACCGACGTTAAGTCAACAAATACGGGTGATGGAAGATGAGCTAGGCGTTCCTTTATTCGATCGGATTGGTAAAAAAACGGTTAAAACCGAGGCGGGAGAGCTTCTTGAAAGCTATGCTTTGAACATTGTTCAACAATTAGAAAACGCCAAAAAGGCGGTATCCGATCTTACCAATCTGGATGCTGGTCAATTGCGAGTAGCCGTGCTGCCATCGGATCTCGATTATCGATTAACTTCATTGCTCGTTGATTTCCACAGGGAACTGCCAAATACAAAGGTTCAAGTTATACCATCGATTGATATTTCAAATAAAGTGCTGAACAATGAGGTTGATATTGGTGTTGGTCTAGCGATTCAGTCAGATCCAAGGTTAACTCGTATTCCTTTCTATACCGAATCGTACAGCCTATACGTAAATAAAGAACATCATTTGGCAGCGCAGGATATTATTTTGCCAGAACAATTATTAGAGATCCCTTTTGTAATGTTCCCCAAAGGTTTTTATGGACGTGATTTAATTGACACATGGTGCAAAGAGCAAGAAATATCTATACACACCATTATGGAGACAGGGTCTGTTACATCTTTGTTTCAGCTCGTAACAGAAGGAATTGGGGCTACCATACAACCAAGCCAATTGATTGAAAGCTTCCGTTCGATGAATATCTGTGCGATTCCGATTAAACATTCACCGACGCGAGAGTTAGAAATTTTTTATCGCAATGATCGATATTTGAGTCGTGCGGCTAAAGTTTTTATGAAGCGGTTGGAACTGTTTTTTTGAGGAAGTAGTTGCAATTACGTTTACTTTTATGTAAAAATTTAGATGGAATTATTGATTGATAGGCTGAGAGGAGCGGATCATTTGAAAGAGGAAACTGAAATAGAGATGGTCGAAGTAGCGCCATTTAAGGCGCTGGCAGTGCGGACAGGAATGACGCCAGACAAGAGTGGTACAAGGGTGGCTTGGAGCAAGCTGACTGAACATGTGCCGCTGGACGATGAACGGCTGACTTCAGTACAATCAGCGTTTGTATTCATCCCTCAGCAGCAATGGGATAAGGAAGTGGATACACTTTGGGTCGGTCTTAAGGTTAAAGAGTTTGGCATCGTGCCTGAAGGCGTTGAAGCGCTTGAAGTTAGCGGTGGACTGTGTGCTAGCTCTCGCGTGTATGGCGATGAGACGAGCATGTGGGGTGTTTATGAGAAGATGTTCTCCTGGCTGGAGCAGTCACCGGACTACGAGCTTGATAAACGTGATGGTGTACTCGGCATGGAGACGGTTCCGCTCAAGCCAATCAATGCGTTGACTATTCCTTATTCAGACATCAAAACCTTCGATTTCACGATGCTCTATCCCGTTCGGCAGAAGCTGATCAAATGACAACTTTTTGTTTATTTGATATCACCGCTGTCTCTAATAATCACTTTAACGGTAAACTCTTGTTTTAGTTTCGGAAACCATACTGTTTTCCAGTTTTCGCTTTGATTCTCCGTCATCTTATTACGGTAATATTGTCCCAGCCCCAAAATATCCGATTTATGAGCTTGAAGTCTGCTGAGTAGATTAGAGTATCTCTTAAGCATTAAAGCTTCCAGCTCTTTTTCAACCTCTGCATTCGTAGGGTTTCCCTTCTCTTCTTCAATAACGCCTATTAATTTCATATGGCTCTTGATGTTTGGAGTGGAACCAGACCAACTCGCTTCATTGTGAACACGAGCGCTATCGATCATAACGGTTGCATTATTCATGAGTTCAACCGTTCCTCCTGAATATTGACCTTGGTAAAGGTTGTATATTAGAGTCTCTTCAATTGACATTTTCCCGACCATACGATCCCTGTTCATTATGGCAGAACCAAGGGACATAAAGGGCGTAGTAGCCCCTTTCGCAATAAGTGGGATTGCAGTATCCTCTGTTTGTACATACATTCCGCGGTAGGCTTCCCAAATGTGAATAATGGAAATATTCGGTGTCCAACCAGACTCCTTGCCAAAAAAATCATAAGCGGATAAACCGATATTCACCTTTTTCTTATCGTGCATTAGCTGTGAGAAATCTCCAGATACAATAGCGACTAATGCTTTCGGTGAAATTTCTCTTGAACGGATAACAAATTCGATGGCGTCTTTAATGCTTTTTCTTGCCGTGGTTTCGCTTATGAGCAGCAGCTTTAAGTGCAATAAATCAACACTTTCCTCTGCATGGGTTCGGAGCATATCAACAGCCTTGTCGATCGATTTGGCTTCTGCTTGCAGCGTTCTTGTTGAGTTGTTTTGTTGGCTTGGAATGCGTAAAAAAACTTGAACATTGCCCTCCTTGCCTTCCGTTATTCCCATAATGACAGGCAGCATACGTTTATTAATGTCTTTATTATTCCAGCAGCCTCCTAATACGGCGAAGCTGCAGCATAATAATATGAACGCAATAAGAGGCTTATATCTCATGCCAGCTACCTCCTTTTTACCATACCCATAATGAAAATAGCTAAAGGTATCGCGAAAATACAGTAAAAGCGGAACCATGTATCCATATTGATGAGAACTTGAACAGCATTCCAAGTGGGGAGAAACCCTGCAAGCGCAACGACTGAAATAGCGAGAATGATCACGATGACGGGTATAGAGGAAATGAGATAAAGCTTTTGAATTAATTGGATCATCATCCAAAGTAGAAGAGCAGCATAAACAAAAACAGAAATGAGCGTACAGGTAATAAAAAATAATGTTAGTCTATCAAACATAATCCAACTGATATCGATGGAATCCATGGATATGATGGTTGGGAATTGAAAGCGAGACGAGGTTTCGCGGCCGAATATAAAAAGCGGAATATAAACGAGAGCAATATAAAAAAATAGCAAACTCACATAAGTTAAAAAAATGGATTTGCTTTTTTTTAATATTGGATATTTATAGAGAGGGATAAATCCTAAGAACAAAAATCCAGAGTGTGCAATAAAACTCGAGTAAAAATCAGCGCTGGCCATGAATGAAAAGGTTTTATCTAACAGCGGATAACCATTCTTTAAATCAAAATTGCCAAACGAAGTGAAAAACGAAAAAAGTGTCACTGGCATACAAATGATAAAAAGAATAAGAGTTGCTCTTATGATCGTAAGAATTCCTTTCCAAGCCGCATATAGAGGCACGAGTACCAATAATGCAAGTGACCATAGCGGATATTCTGGAAGGAAGGTCACGGTCAGCATTTCGGAGTGAACCCGGAGAATGACACAAACATCGATAAAGAAGAACAGGAGCAACGGGGCAAGAATGAAGCGTGCAGCCCATTTTCCTGTTATTTCATTAAAAATATCGACAAGATCCATTTTTGGAAAACCAGCAAGACCTTTTAGATACAGCCACATTAAGATCCATTCCAACATAAATCCGATTAAAATAGGCTCCCAATGACCGCTTTTTGTAGACGCGATCGTTTTTTCAGGGAAAACTAAAAGAATGGTAGCAATATGAACTAAAAAAAATGTAGTTAATGGTGCGAATTTACTCATTAGAACCTCCAGATTTTATACTCGAGTTCACATACGGGTAGTGGAAAGTAGTCATACTTGATAAGTAAAAACAAATCCAGACGACCCCAACGAGCGTGCCTAGCAGGCCATAAACCGCGCTGATTAACAAAACAACGTATTTTAGGATTCGAATCATATACGCATTTTGGTAGCTGACTAACGTGAAATTGGCGATTGTTGTCGCAGCTAAAATAATGATTAATAAATTACTGACCAATTTTGCCTGAACAACGGCTTGGCCAAGTATAATTCCCCCTACCATCGTAGTGGTGGGTCCTATACTCTTTGGAAGTCTTATGCTCGCTTCGATAACCATCTCCAAAATGCCAAGCATGAACAAAGCTTCGACGAGTGCGGGATAAGGTACACCTTCTCTGCTTAGTGCCACAGATAAAGCCAGTTGAATACGAAGAACCTCTGGATTGACCGCAACCAAGGCAACATAAAGACCTGGTGCTAGAAGGCTTACGAACAATCCGAGAATCCGTACCATGCGTATGGTAATCATATAAACGAATGGATAGTTGCGATCCCCTTGCATACTCCAAAGATCGGTCACAAAACCAGGCATAGCCATTGCAAAGGGATGATGATCCAAAAAAATGATGATGCGGCCTTCCATTAAATGCCGAACGGATTCTGAAGGAAGCTCAGTTGAAAGGAATGGAGGGACAAGGCTGTACTTTGGCAATCCTAGCATTTTTGATAAATCTTGAATGCTTTCAATTTCAGTGTCTTTATGTTTCTCCAAAAGGGAGTTGATATGGTTTACAAATTTTTTTTGAGACCTGCTTTTTATGTAAAACATGCTGACTTGGCGGGGATTAAACGAGCCTACTGAATAAGAACTGACGATTAAATGATTGGCTGTTATTTTGGATCGCAACATGCCGATATTCGTATTGATATCTTCCGTAAACGC
>NZ_JBFTSN010000352.1:0-6708 GCF_056400045.1 Paenibacillus sp. 01L418 | reverse complement strand
ATGGAGAGTGCTGCTTCATCACGCTAAAATTAGGGGGTAGGCATATAAATCGAGGGAGTGAACTGGTTATGGGGAAGTTTTATATACCTAAATCACGTGCGAGGGATAACCGCTATTTAGTAAGCGTGAAGGATTATTCCCACTATCACAGAGAAGGCTACTTAATTGTCAGAAACTTATTGTCAAAAGAAGACATCGACGAGCTATATGAATTAGCAGAGCAATCAAGGCTTAATAGCCTTCAGCTGGATAATCAGGCAGATCGTGATAGTAAGGACCCTCTCAAAGAGGAATTTGCAAAGGCGACACGTATTCATATGATGTCTCGTTTTAGCGGAGCAGCGGAGAGGGGC
The DNA here is from genome assembly GCF_056400045.1 of Paenibacillus sp. 01L418. Classification (NCBI taxonomy): domain Bacteria; kingdom Bacillati; phylum Bacillota; class Bacilli; order Caryophanales; family Paenibacillaceae; genus Paenibacillus; species Paenibacillus sp. 01L418. The sequence goes on along the minus strand of NZ_JBFTSN010000352.1, from coordinate 6,355 downwards.
ATGCTTAACCCTCGAATAGTCGATGTTACAGAGGCATTGGTCGGGCCGGATGTATACGCCCTTCAGTCCATGCTTTTCTTAAATCCTCCTGGAAAAGGCGGTCAAGGCTGGCATCAGGATGCATGCTATATTAAGACGCATCCGGATACGTTAATCGGAGCGTGGATCGCCTTAGAGGAAGCAGATGAAGAAAATGGCTGCTTATGGGTTGTACCCGGTTCGAACCACGAACCCATATATCCTCCTGATGGTGTTGGAGGAGGAAATGTGCACGCGGTGGATGCATTCGAGGATTTGAATGGTGTGCAGAATGTGAGCCATTTGGACGATAATGTGAATACGCTATCTAAGGTTGTTGCAAACTATCCTCCTGCCATACCCGTTCGGCTAAGTCCTGGAGATGTTTTATTTTTCCATTCGCATCTACTTCATCGCTCCTACCCGAATCGTACCCAGGATCGCTACCGTCGCTCATTCGTTTGCCATTATTGCAATGCACGTTCTTGGGTTCCATGGGACCATGACGGATTCGAAGGTCATTCAGGGAATTACCGTCAAATTCTCGTCCGCGGAAACACAAACCTCCCTTATGCTGAGCCAGCATTTGGAACTGAGGTTTATTTGGCAGACGGAGAAGAAGAAGCGAGCAGCGTTACAATGATGGGGATGGATAATGGTATGATGATGCCAATTGGAACGGAAAAAGGCGAATAAGAAGTATTGATATTTGGATTGTTTCCAACCATATTGAAATAAATAAAATACAGTCGCCTCAAGCGGGTTCATAGCTTGGGGCGACTGCTCTGTGTAAACATCTATACATATCAAACCTTTTCTGTCTATTGGGCATGAAAGAAGCATATCGCTTTCATTATATAAATTCCAACTGCCCAACTCGACTGTTCGTAATAGCAGCTTACACAATAATGGAGATGATGGCATCGCTGTGTGGACGAGTAAAGCCAATGGCGCGTCAGCATTGTCACACCATTTAGAACAACTGGCGTGCAGCAGCCGTAGCATTCTTTGGAGGAGGAGGACACAAGTCAACAAATAATGCTATCAGCGACACTGTAGACGGTAACGGTATCAGAATGAATACCGTGTTCCCTGATTACCCGCTTTCAGAACAATGCCGGCATTCTCTTAACGGATACGATTATTAGTAGTGGCATAAGTAACATCAATGGTACTGGGCTTGACGAATATTAACCTCACGATTCACATTGCCGCATAAAGGAGCAGCTATTTACACATATACCGGCAATGGGTATGCAACGTTTAACAATCTGACAACGAGTAATATCGCTAATCCTAACGTGAATTACATTCAAAATAACTTTGGATTAATCATTCAATAAAAATGGCATTCGAAGGGACAACAAGAAACAGGTTTATTACCATCTTAAGTTAATCAGAAATGGATAGAGCAGTGGATTCGTGTGGTTCTGTTTGGAATTGTTTTTTCTATAATACGTTCTATCATGTTACGTTTATCTCGTCGCGGATTCAAGTACAGGGGAATGTTATGCTTAGCTAAACAACATCTACTTTTTTCATAGCTGTAGTTAAAGTAGAGAATGGACATTCACCTGGTTGAGCAATCATGAATTGCTGAAGGACTTTTCTTGATGTCACGTCGATACCAGATACGTGTCCGTCATAACTGGTTTAGTTTGGTTTATAGCGGTAGAGCAGAGAATGATCCAAAAGAGCAGTATCGCTTATCCTTGATGTATACAGATACAAATAAACCTACAGTCAATTCAAATGATGTAATGCTCCTCAGGAGTCTATCATCGGCCATATATATGATAATGTTAATTGTTAAAAATGGAAAAAGTTTGATATAATTGCAAAGAGAGATTGGCCATATTATTATAATCAACACAGATATCAGTTGGGACTTCCTACCTCGATGAATCGTTTAGTTCCATCTTAAAAATGTTGAAAAGTAATCATCAATTGTAAAGTCCAACTCTTACTAGTGAATTATTGGGATAATTAAAAACGGTTTAATTTACTTGTCAAACATGTTGGTTTTCTAGTTTGAAGGAGATTGATTAGGTTAATTTATCGTTGTATCAGCTTAAAATGGTACTATTGTATTTAAGCAATCAGCTACTTTAAACTAGTAATTTGCATCATATTTTATCTAAACAAAGGAGAATCTCAAATGGGAAATTCAATATTTGACGATTTTAAGTGGATTAATGAAAGCAAGGCAACCTATGAAAATGACAAACTGATTATTGAAGCCCCTGCAGAAAGTGATTTCTTCTGTAATAATGGAGCCGTTTCCGAAACAGGAATTACACCAGAAAATCTTTGCAATGCACCATTTTATTACAAAGAAGTTACTGGCGATTTTGTGATGCGTGTTCAGGTTTCTCATGATTTCAGAGATACTTACGATGCGGCGACCATTATGGTTATGCAAGATCTTCAGGTGTGGGCTAAAGCATGCTTTGAACAGACAGATTTTGGTACACATGCTGTAGTAAGTGTTGTCACAAATCATCATTCGGATGACGCTAACGGGTGTAACATTAACGGTAATCATGTATGGTTACAGGTTGCAAGAGTTGATAACTCATTTTCATTCCATTATTCGTTGGATGGGGTTAAGTTTGATATGATGCGATTCTTTAGCTTACCAGTCGATAAGACAATCAAGGTGGGACTTGTAGCGCAAGCGCCAATAGGAAAAGGTGGAGAACGAGTCTTTCAAAACTTTTCATTGACAAATACAAAGGTTAAAAATATTCGGTATGGTGTATAACTGGATTCGAATAAGTTCGTTAACAGATTTAAAGAGGTTTTTTCCAAGTTATAAGAAACTGATTAAGCTGCGATAACCCCAAATATGTGTGGGATTATCGCAGTTTTTTTTATTTATAATACACCGGTATTCCTGTGACGAACTGCCCGAATACTTCTTAATATCTTCATTGGCATTATTCGTATAAAGAGAGAGGCGCAGATAAACTCACTTGATAACGAAGAACGCATAAAGTCAATTTATTGCGAATCTACCGATTTCTCGACAGGCTGAAGCCGATCAGCAATAAAGAAACATAGCAGCACGGGAATCAGCGTAATGGCATTCACAAGTATAAATCCCCATGTTCCAGCAGCAATCCTTTGGTACCAATAGTAGTCAGATAAAAACACATACACCATAACAAGCCAGACGGCTGAAAAAGTAGACACGATGATATAAGCTTTCATAATAATATCTCACCTCTGAGCTATTATTCCTTATGCGCAATCGAATTATGCCACGAATAAATTACCAATTACAGCGCATAATGAATCAATCGGTAAGGGAGGTTCAATATGGAACGTCGTATCTCGACAATAAGCAACTTTCAAATGATGACCCTAATCGTCATTTCAACGATCGGAACCTCGAGTCTTTACGCCCCTGCAACATTTGCCGATTATGCGGAACGAAACTCTTGGTACTTGGCAGTGGTGGGAGGAATAATGGGTCTCATAAATTTGTTCGTTTTTTTGAAGCTCAATCAACTTTACCCGAATAAAAATATCATTTCCATTTGTACGCATCTGCTCGGTTCTTGGATCGGAAGCGTTATGGCCTTTTTATTTATCTGCTATTTTATTGACGTAACGTCTTGGGTTTTACGCGAGTTTTCCCAGTTTTTTATTATCGTATTAAATCCGCTCATTCCGCAGATCTGGTATTTGTCTGCCGGTGCTATCATGTGTGCGTATGCGGCTTATCATGGCCTTGAAGTGTTTGCGCGTGTTTCAGAGATAATATTCATTGTTACAGTAACCACCTTCTTGTTGATCTACTTGCTGCTGATCAACCAATATCACCCCGAATATTTGCTTCCAATACTGGAAAACGGTCTGGCTCAGCCGCTCAGGGGGCTTTTGCTTTCCATGTCCTGGTTTGGTGATTTGATGTTTATATCAATGGTCCTGCAGCATGTTCGTAAGACGAAGCACACGACTGCTTATGCCATGAGTGCCGTGGGCATTACATTGCTGCTGCTTTTGATGTCGATCTTATCGTGCACGATGCTGTTTGGCGGCAAGACGACGGCAACATTTACTTACCCGAGCATTAGTCTCATTCAAAATATAAAGCTGTTCAGCAACATAGAACGGTTTGATGCCGCGCTCGTTGTTGTTTGGGTGATGAGCTCGTTTATCAAAATAACGGTATACTTCTGGTCCGCGCACCAGGGTCTTTCACAATTGCTGCGGCTCCGCAAGCCTCACATGTTCATTATTCCGCTGGCCATTGGTTTTGTTATCGTCTCCAAGTTCAAAGTATGGGGATTAATCGAGCTATCTGCCTTTTATGACAGCCAGGCTTGGTATTTTGTTATGTTTCAGCTATTCATTCCAGCCGTGCTGCTGTTTATTGCTTTGATCAAAGAGAATATGAAAAAAAAAGCAGGTGAATGCTGTGGGCAACAACAGTAACAACAAAACAAAGCTCACGAGCAACGTTTGCGATAACAAACGATTGCTAAAGGAATACATGCAAGCGACGGATGATCTGGTTATGGTTCATTCCATCTTTAGCCAGGGTCAGTCTGCTACGGTATGTTATCTAAATGAAATGACTGATACGAGGAAGCTTGATCTTATGCTGATTCGATATAAAGAAGACGAAAACCTGCTGACTGCTTTCCGAATGGACGAGAAGGTCTACACCATCGAGGATGCCGCGGACTCTCTTGCGGCCGGCCTATCGGTACTACTTTTTGATGAAAAAGAATATGCGATATCCATCAATACGCTCGGAATCCAACTACGAAGCGTGGATGAACCGGTAACTGAAGCGGTAGTGAAAGGTCCAAGAAGTGGATTTACGGAGTCCTTGACCAATAATTTAGCTTTGATCCGTTATCATTTTCCGTCTCCCATCTTAAAGGTTGAATACCGCAAGGTAGGTCACTTGAGTAAAACAAACCTCATCATTCTGTCAGTTGGAGGAATAACGAATCCGGAAATTTTAAAGGAAGTCCATTTAAGAATCAGTGAAATTCCAGCGGATACGATACTGGAAGGCAACTACGTGGAGGAGTGGATTACCGATAATCGCGGGACCTTATTTCCGTTAATTGAATCGACAGAGAGGCCTGATCGAGTTATCGGCGCATTGCTTGACGGCAGAATTGCGGTCATTGTGCAAGGAACGCCTTTTGTAATGCTTCTGCCGTTCGTTTTTTTGCAAGCATTCCAAGTGAGCGAGGACTACGCCTGGAACTACTATATCGGCTCTGTGATGCGCCTAATTCGATTTTTCAGTGCAATGATCGGCATGCTGCTTCCTGCCTTTTACGTAGCTACGGTTACGTTTCACCATGAGCTGGTACCGACGACGTTACTGCAGAGCATAGCATCGGCGAAAGAGCCTGTTCCTTTTCCGGCGGTGGTGGAAAGCTTCATGATGATGATCGCTTTCGAAATTATGCGCGAAGCGGGCATCCGAATGCCGAAGCAGGTCGGACAAGCTGTCAGCATCGTAGGCGCCCTCATATTGGGGCAAGCTGCGGTAGCAGCTGGAATCGTATCCCCCATTATGGTTATCGTCGCTGCTTTAACCGGAATTTGCACGTTTACGCTGCCTCCTACCGCTATTAACTATGTCATTCGTATGCTTCAGTTCGGAATGACGCTGCTTGCTTCCTTGCTAGGATATGTCGGAGTGATGGTTGGGATCATTATGCTCTTGACGTACCTCGCTTCGCTTCGCTCTTTCGGCATTCCTTATTTGGGACCTGCTTCACCATTTAAGTTCGAAGAATTAACGGACATTATCGTTCGTAGGCCGCATTCAATGAACAATAAACGGCCCGGATTGTTTCGTTCGATCCAAAACAGGCGATTCTCGGGTAAGCAAAGATGAAAGCAAGAAAATGGTTTGCTGTCGCGGTAATTGTTGTTTGCTTTATTAATACGGGCTGCAAGGGCAGTATGGAGCTTAACGAGCTCCATATTGTACATTCCATTGCCATTGACAAAGGCGAGAACGGAGCGGTTAGATTAACGGCTGAAATTGCGAGGCTGACGACCGGCGGACAACAGCCGAAGGGGATGCAGGAGCGAACGTTTTTTTTATCCACGGAGGGTAGAAGCTTATTCGAGGCCGCCCGTCTCATGAGATCGAAATCGGACCGAACGCTGCTTTGGGGCCACACGTCGGCCATTATATTTAGTGCGGACCTAGCCAGGAGCGGAATTGATAAGATGTTAGAGGATATAYGACGGTTAAGACAATTTCGGAATTCAACTTTAGTATACGTAAAGGAAGGTACTGCCTTTGAAGCGTTAAAAGTATCTATGCCAAACGTATCCATTTCTTCTCAAG
>NZ_JBFTSN010000351.1:0-6710 GCF_056400045.1 Paenibacillus sp. 01L418 | reverse complement strand
TCACTGGATTGGACAGCACCATGGCACCTACATCGTAGCGCAATCGGAGGATGGTCTTTATTTAATCGATCAGCATGCTGCGCATGAACGGATCAATTATGAATATTTCTTTCAAAAATTCGGAAATCCTGAGGCAGCTAGCCAACAATTGCTTGTTCCGTTGACGCTTGAATTTACAGCAGGAGAAGCGATGCAATTAAAGGACCTTATTCCTATGTTCGCGCAAGCAGGCGTGGAGCTGGAGTCCTTCGGTCCTCAAACGTTTCTCGTTCGTTCCTACCCGGAATGGATGCCTCAAGGCGAGGAGCAATCCTTGCTTGAGGAAATGGCAGAGCTGCTCATCTCCGAGCGAAAAACGATTGATATCGGCAAGCTTAGGGAAAAGGCGGCCATTATGTGCGCATGCAAAGCCTCCATTAAAGCAAATGATCGTATGAACCGTGAGGAGGGCGAGACACTCTTGACAAGACTTGCAAACTGCAAACAGCCCTATACTTGTCCGCATGGCCGCCCAATCATTGTGCATCTATCGACCTATCAGCTTGAAAAAATGTTCAAGCGGGTGATGTCTTGATTGTTACAACGACGGCGAAGCCTTCAGAACGGGCTTTGGAGCAAGCAAGCCGGCTTTCTGAAGAGCTAGCCGCTTCGCTCAAAGCACGCGGAAACTTAACGGTTAACAAACTATTATCGTTAAGCAATGACAGTCAGCTAATCGTCGTAACCGAGGAAGAGGTTCGTTATTATGACGGACAATCAGAGACGCCGCTTTATTTTCACCCCAGCATGGCATATGTGCGGGTAAAACGGCTGCGGCGCGGTGAAACAGATCCTCTTATCCAGCTTTCGGGATGTTTGGAAGGGGATCAAATCATTGATTGCACAGCAGGTCTTGCTTCGGATTCTCTAGTGTTTTCTTATGCCTCTGGACCTAAAGGAGCTGTTACCGCGATTGAGAGCGAGCCTATCTTATGCGCTATCGTTCGAGAGGGTCTAGCAGGTTATGAAACAAGCCTTCCTGATGTGAATGAGGCAATGAGACGTATTGACATGAAGTGCATGAATCATTTGGAATACTTAAAAGCATTGCCTGACAATAGTGTAGATATCGTTTATTTTGACCCTATGTTCCGGAAACCGATTAACGAATCCAGCTCGATGGAGCCGCTTCGCGGCATTGCAAATATGGACGCATTGTCGGATGAAGTGATTGAGCAAGCAAAACGTGTTGCAAGGAAAAGCGTAGTTCTAAAGGAGCATCAAGCTAGCGGTGAATTTGCAAGACTCGGATTTGAACGCAAGCATGTGAATACTTCGAAAATTGCATATGGAGTGATAAAGCTTTGAGTGAAGAAATAAACAATACGCAGTTAGATCAAGAAGGGCTTCCGATTCGAAAGCAGCCATTGCTAGTCCTCATTGGTCCTACAGCTGTAGGCAAGACACGAATGAGCTTAGATATTGCAAAAGCCTGGAATGCGGAGATCATCTCGGGCGATTCCATGCAGGTTTATCGCGGCATGGATATTGGTACTGCCAAAATCGGACTTGAAGAGCGTGAAGGCATTCCTCATCACCTTATCGACATTTGTGAGCCGGATGAAGCGTATTCCGCTGCTGATTTTCAAGCTGGAGCAACGAAAGCGATCGCGGAAATATCGGAGCGAGGAAAGCTGCCGTTTATCGTTGGAGGTACTGGCTTATATGTGGAGTCCGTTTGTTATCAGTTTCAGTTTGCAGAAATTGGTTCAGATGCTGCATTCCGGCAAGAGCAAGAGCGTTATGCGGCTGAATTTGGCGCAGAAGCGTTGCATGCGCGCTTAGCTGCTATCGACCCTCCAGCAGGGCAGAGATTGCACCCAAATGACATGCGCCGCGTCATCCGTGCGCTGGAAGTTTATCACATGACTGGACAAACCTTTTCCGATCAGCAAGCCGGCCAAACTAAGGTGTCTCCATACGAGCTTTGCCTCATCGGTTTGACTATGGACCGTGCGGAGTTGTATCGTAGAATAGAGCTGCGGATAGATGAGATGATGAAGCTAGGTTTAGTAGATGAGGTGAGGCGACTACTTGAGAGAGATTTGCCGCCTGCAGCGGTTGCTATGCAGGGTCTTGGCTACAAAGAGATTGCACAATATTTACAGGGAGAATGCTCATTGGAAGCAGCGGTAGAGCTACTGAAAAGAGATACGAGAAGGTTTGCAAAACGCCAGCTTTCCTGGTTCCGTCATATGAAAGACATTCATTGGATTGATATGGGGGAAAATTTTCACAACAATTTGCAATCTGTTCATGATATAATAGCAGGAAAGTTTCAAGTTAATCTTGAATATACTTCTAATCAATCTTTTTAAGACGGGGGTAACGTCCAATGAACAAATCGATCAATATTCAAGATACGTTCCTGAATCAGCTTCGCAAAGACAACATACCGGTTACGGTTTTTTTAATGAATGGCTTCCAAATTCGGGGCGTTATTAAAGCGTTCGATAATTTTACGATTATCATCGACAGCGAAGGTCGTCAACAAAAGGTATACAAACATGCTATTTCGACGTTTACCCCGCAGCGGAATGTTTCTCTTATGCAGCAGGATCATAACAGTTCCGATTCATAGGCTTAATCAGTTAGTGAAACTTTCTTATAACGTGTCTCGTTTAACTAGATAGCGGCAGGCAAGAGCAACCCCGCTCCAAGCTGGGTTGCTCTTTTCATTTTGTGGTAAAACTAGATTAGACAGACAATTGAACAACAGGAGGGGAGTCGGCTATGGCTGAACGACCAAGCAAAACAACTGCACCTAAAACTTCTAAACAAAAGAAGAAAAAGAAGATATCAGGAAAGAAATGGTTTTATGGATTATTTTTCACCGCTGTAATCGCCATCGTATGCGGCTTGATCGGATACTTGCTTATCGTGCTGAACGGTGAACGAGTTCTGACTGAAAATGCGAACAAACTGACTATGGGTGAAGCATCCATCATTTATGATGTGAATGGCAATGAAATTTCACGATTGTCCGATCCAAATGAAAATCGTGAGATTGCTGAATTTTCGGAAATTCCAAAGCAACTGCTTGATGCTATTGTAGCAACAGAGGACCAACGTTTCTATGAGCATTCAGGAATCGATTTTTTTGCTATCGGACGTGCTGTTGTGAAGGACGTTATCGCACGCAGCGCGGTTGAGGGAGCAAGTACAATTACCCAACAGCTTGCCAAAAACGTATTTCTAACTGCGGATAAGACGTTTTTCCGTAAAGCAACGGAAGCCTCTATTGCGGTAGCGCTTGAGCACAAAATGTCCAAGGAACAAATATTAACGATGTATTTGAATCGAATATTTTTTGGCAAGAGAGTACATGGCGTTAAGGAAGCAGCCAAGTATTATTTCGACACTGATCTTGATAAGCTGGAGCTTTGGCAGATTGCTACTATTGCCGCTATGCCGAAAGCGCCGAACCGCTACAATCCAATAAATCATCCTGAGGATTCGATGAACAGGAGAGCAGTCGTGCTTAAGCTTATGTACGATCAAGGCTTGATTACGGCAGCAGAGATGGCAGAGGCAAAAGCGGTCGTGTATGAAATTCCTAAAAATCATGAAGAAAGAAATACCGAAAAGTATCCAGCATTTATTGATTATGTGGTTGAAGAAGCGATGGAGAAGACTGGGAAATCCGAGGAAGAGCTTCGGATCGGCGGTTTCCGGATTTATACGTCGCTAAACCCGCAAGCACAGGATACGATGGATACACAGTTTAACGATGATGACAACTTTGAGAAGAGCAAGGATGACCAACAAGTGCAAGGCGCAATGATCATTATTGATCACCGCGATGGCACGATTCAAGCCTTAACAGGCGGCAGAGATTACGTGAAAAAGGGACTTAACCGGGTAGAGGTTCCTCGCCAGCCAGGTTCAGCTTTCAAACCGATTATCTCTTACGGTCCTGCCCTTGAAACGGGCAAGTATTATCCATGGACTGTACTTGCAAATGACAAGAAATGTTACGGCAGCTATTGCCCAACGGATAGATGGGGAGCAACTGCAGTTACGATGCAGCAGGCGATTAAGGATTCTCGAAATCTTGCCTCCGTTTGGATGCTGAATCAAGTAGGCTTGAAGCAAGGGTTTGCTTTTTCAAGCAAGCTTGGCATCGAGCTTGAGAAAGATGATCGTAATTTAACAGCTGCACTGGGGGGCTTGTCCAAAGGTGCAACGCCTATGCAGATGGCAACAGCTTATAGCGTATTTGCAAACGGAGGAAAGTCCGTTGATCCTCATGCGATTTCGAAGATTGAAGGCAAAAATAATTATAAGTATGAATATAAAGCTCCACCTTCCAAGCAGCTCATGTCTGAAAGCACTGCCTATTATTTGACCGAGATGATGCAGACGGTCGTACAAAAGGGCGGTACAGGTACAAGAGCAGCAATTGATCGTCCATTGGCAGGGAAAACGGGTACTACTCAGCATGGTATTCCAGGCTACAAAGGCTCGGGTATCCGGGATGCTTGGTTTGTTGGCTACACGCCGGAGTGGACAGCAGCCGTATGGATGGGATACGATAAGACAAATGTGGAACATATCCTTAAGACGGGCAGCAGTCAAGCGGCTTCCATGTTCTCCAAGGTTATGAAACCTGCAATGAAGGATGTAGCGAAGTCAAGCTTTAAGAAACCGCAAGGCATTAAAGAAAATAAACCGCCGGCAACGATAACAAATTTTAAAGCAGTATTTATTCCAGAAGAAATGAAGGTTCAATTGTCGTGGGATCCGTATCAGGATGGAAAGGTCACTTATCAGGTTTACCGCAAGGAAGCTTCAGAAAGTGACTTCATCCGCTTTGTAGACTCGCTCACTTCCACAGGGGTAGATGATATGAGTGCATTCCCGGGAATGACCTATGAATATTATGTTGTGGCTTATGATGCTGAGCAGGATTTGGAAAGTGCCCCATCTCAAAAAGTTAAAATCAGCATTCCGGAAACAGAAGTGAATCCGGATGTGCCAATGGAGCCGAATCCAGATGAGCCGGACGGAGGAGAGCCTACACCTCCAGTAGAAGGCGGTGATGGAGAACCGACGCTGCCTCCAACTGATGGTACAGATCCAGGAACAACTGAACCGCCAGGATCAGGAAACGGAACGGGTGAACCAACACCAACGCCAACTCCAAACACTGGCACAAATACGAACAACAGCAACAATGCTCTAGGAAATACTGAAACCGGCGGCAATACGTAAGAAACGGGTGGTTAGCAATGGCGAATAGAAAGAGAGCACCATTCTTGTATTTAATCATTGTTGTCGCAGCAGTTATGGTTATAGCTGGCTGCGGCAAGGATGGTTCAGGAAGGGATAGTGCTTCAGCTTCAGCCAAGTTGATGAACTGGGACAAGATGCCTGATATGCAGATTGATCTCGACAAGTCGTACTTAGCAAAGTTTAAAACGACTAAAGGCGATTTTACAGTCAAGCTGTTTACGGAAGACGCGCCGGTAACGGTGAACAATTTTGTTTTTCTCGCTCGAGAAGGCTTTTATGATGGATTAACTTTTCACCGTATTATTGAGTCTTTCATGATTCAAGGCGGAGATCCAAAAGGAAACGGATACGGTACTCCAGGTTATTCAATTCCAGATGAACTAAGTTCGGAAATGAAATACGAAGAAGGAATTGTCGCGATGGCAAACGCAAGCAAGCCTAATTCGGGTGGCAGCCAATTTTTTATTTGCACGGGACCTGATGCTGCAAATTTAAACCGCGAGCCTAATTATACGATTTTCGGCAAGGTGGAGAGTGGCATGGATGTTGTAAAAGCCATTTCGAAGACACCTTTGAAAAACAACTTGCCAACTGAAAATATCGTCATTGATTCGATTGAAATCGTTGAGCAATAAGAGGAATACCGCCTTTCTGGCGGTATTCTTTTTATTTTATCGCAAAGAGCTTGGTTTATTTTGGCTGTCGGCTGGAGATGGACGTTAAGTTATGGTAATCTTTTTTTATAGGTAAATTTCAACTGTCGTTGGTCGCAAAATGTTCGTTGTGTAAACAAAGCCAAGAAGAGCTGTGCAGGTTGCTTGCGAGCTTTTCCCAAATGAACGGAAGGGTACGTTCCGTATGAAGAGAAAATTTTCAGACCGAGCTAACTGGCGGCGTATCTTGCGTAAGAGCTATACGTGCCTAGCGCTGGACGGTGAAGAGTTCAAAGGTCTCGTGACGTTTTACCGGATTCATGAATTGCGTGAGCCGTTATGGAAGGAATATAACGGACGTAGATTATGTTTGGCAGATCGCGGATACTTGTGGATGCAGCATTTTCCAAGAGGCGAGCATTTTGTCGTCACGACGATGTTTGATGACAAGGGACGCGTCGTGCAATGGTATATCGATGTTTGCAAAACACAAGGCTTAACCGATCAGCAGGTGCCTTGGTTCGATGATTTATATTTGGACGTGGTTGTGCTGCCTAGCGGCGAGGTATTTCTCATGGACGAGGATGAGCTGGAGGATGCCTTAAGGCAAGGTGATGTTAATGGCAAGGATGTTGCACTTGCACGCAAAACAGCAGGGAAATTATTATCGAGCATACGAAACGGACGGTTCCGGTATTTTACGCTGAGCCTTAAGCATCGCAAGAGCTTGCTTGCAAAAACCGGGGAATTAAGCGAATCATGAGGAAGGCAACCGTCTCAAGG
>NZ_JBFTSN010000350.1:0-6739 GCF_056400045.1 Paenibacillus sp. 01L418 | reverse complement strand
GGGTATAATTATCTCGTCAATTTGTTCCTCTTTTTTCATAATGGGTATTGTAATATTTCCCTCGCCTCTTGCTAGTTCCATACTGAAATAAGATCCTTTAAGTATGAGTTTTGTATATTCACCATCATTCTCGAGCTCATATGCATCGCTCTCTAGCGGCATACTTTCAAACCAAAAGCAAGATGGCTCTTCCACGCAAAAATTTCCATTAATCATTATCTCTCCCAGTTCATAACCATGTGTGTAGATGAAAAGCTCCTTATCCTTCACTATAGCGGGCCTGTTCTCAAAATCTACGTATCTAGGAAAGGCCGTTACTTTGCTATCTAAAGAGAAATGCTGCTCGTTTTCTTGCAAATCACCTTTAACTGGGTTCTTCCAAGCATTCGGTTTTACATACACATCAATATTTGAGTTGTATGCAATGGGATTTTTAAGCTTTACAATGAGCTGCGTTTGATTATCTTGGTCAACAGCAACACTCTCAATATCCGTTATGTTGAGGAGGGGCAGCTCCGCATTTCTACATGTTCTGCCCTCTGGAAGCTCTACCGCGTCGCATTTATAAATTATCAAACCATCTTTTGGAAAATAATTCCCAAAAGCAAGGCTCGTAGTAAATGGAAGCACTAACGTATACTCATCCTCCATAAATGCCGCTTTGGTTAAAGCCTCCGGAGGATTAGCTACCCGTACCGTAATATCAAGCTCTAGAAAGTTTTCAACCTGACCATTACTGCCGTTTTTTAAAGAAACACTTAAGCGATATGCTCCAGGCTGTAAATTGCCTTCGGCAAAATAATTTCCTTTTAACATAACCATTGCCGTATCAGGACCAGTCATGCTAAATAGTAAGGCACCGCTAAGGTTATATTCAAAAAACGGGTAACACTCCTCCGTTTCTTCAATTGGGCAAACTCTAGTTATTCTGATGTACGGGGAGTTCCCCTCAGAAGGCCATTCAGGCATTCCATAACCAAAAGTTCTAAAGAATATAGTTGTGTAGTAATCGGTTTTCCCTAAAATAAATTCAATTGGCGGGTATTCACTGTTATTTATAAATTGAAACCCTTGTTCCATTTCTCCTCTTGCTGTAACTTGTTCATTCGTCTGCACATCATTGGTTTCCGAATTTTTTAATTTATTTTCATAGACCGTTATACGAATTATTGATCCGTACTGCACAGCTTCTTTTAATTTAACCACCAGCTGATTAGGTTCAGATGGATGTATATCAACCGTCTCAACGATATCTAGACTTTCAAATTCACCAGCGTCATCCTGACGCACCTCAAATTTGACGATATTTGCACTAGAATCATTAAGAGCAAGTGTTGTCGTAAATGGCAAAATAAACGTTTTATCATTTTTCATATACGATTCTAAATGATTATAAAACATCGTTAAATCTAGCGTTGGCGGCACAGGTTCTGGCGTTGGTGTTGGCGTTGGTGTTGGCGTTGGTGTTGGCGTCGGTGACGCCGTTGGCGTTGGCGTCACGACTGGGTTGCCGCCTCCACCGCTGCTGCCGCCTGTTCCCGCATTGTCCTCATATACAATAGTAGAGTTGGATTGTGAACCTCCACTACCGCCTGCAGCTGCCGCCGCTTCCTCTTGTTTTTTCTTTTCAATGAGTGCTTTAACTTGCTCAATTAATGCCTTATCTGCTTTGGCGTCCTTTTGGAGCAGCAGAAGATAATGCTCCAGGCCGACCAACGGAAGATCGAGATAATTCAGCTTTTCCTTTACTCCTGCCCCATCTTTATTCAGTGGCAGCTGTTCATTCGGATTAACCGTCGTCTCGTCCGTTAGCCCTGGACCATGCTTCGTTTTTACTGCGCCTTCAAATACACCCAAGTAGCTCTCGTTATTCTCATACGAAACGGTAAACTGCGTCCCCATAACGCCCATAATGGCAGTTGGTGTCTCGATCTCAAACCTAGAATCGCCGTCAAGCTTCTTCTTAATCGTGACAAGAACCTTCCCCTTTAGCAGGCTTAGGCTCGTTTTTCCGCCCAGTGCCTTTGCACTTTTGACCAGTTCACTTACAACAAGCGTGGTATCCGTGCCAATCGCGACTTCTTTATCGCTGTCCAGGTCCATCATTACTTTCCCATCACTGCCGGTTAGTATCGTATCGCCTTTTGTTATAGCCATTCCCTTAAAAGCATTAAATTTTTTGGACCCGCCGCTCTTTTTCACTTCCGCTTTGCCTGAAATGGTCGTTATTTTCCCCGCCTTTTCCGTATCCTTCGCAAAAACAGATGTCGGCATAATAATGGCCATGACTAGCAAAGTCACAAAAACTAGCTTTAACGTCTTCATTTTAGTCCCTCCAATTCATAGATTGAGATGCCCTGTTCTTTTCCTTTTACTTTGATCTCGCCAAGAGCGTTTGCAATAACACGATCTTTAACCACCTGATAGACCGCATCGCTCATAATTATTTGTCCGGGCTTTGCGTTGCTCTCCAGCCTAGCTGTCGTATTAACCGTGTCTCCAATAGCGGTGTAGTCCATCCTGCTCTTCGAACCAATGTTGCCGAAGACGGCTGGCCCCGTATGAATGCCAAGACCAAACTTCACACCAAAGCCAAATCGTTCAATTAACTTGCGCTCCAATGCGGCTGAGCCCTCTTTCATTGCCCACGCCGCTTCCACCGCTCGCATTGGATGGTCTTCAAGAAGCAGCGGCGCATTGAAAATCGCCATGGCTGCATCACCGATAAACTTATCCAGCGTACCTTCGAATTTAAAGATGCAGTTGGCGGCAAGATCCAAGTATTCATTTAATATTTCAACGATTTCCTCCGGCTCCGCCTTCTCTGAGAGAGGCGTAAAGCCGCGAATATCGACAAAAAGCACAGTTAACTCACGGCGCGTTCCGCCCAGTTTTAGGCCCTCTTCACCATTTTTCAAAATCTGGTTGACGACCTCAGGCGCCACGTATCTGCCGAATATATCCGTCACTCTGCGCCGCTCCAGCAATTCCTCTACGTAATGGAACCCAACAACAATGATGCAACTAATAATTAGCAGCGGCACCACGTAGCCGATTGATATGATGATTCCCTGACCGTACAAGTAGCTGCTTCCTACTACAAACGCAACAAGAATAACCGCAACCGCCAAAAACGAGATAAGCATATTCCACTTCCGGAATAAGAAGTAGGCAAGCGAAGCCGCAAGGAGCAAAATCAACGCATTCCATTTCCAATTGAGCTCATGCTTAAGATCATTTTCGAGCAGAGCCTGTATAATGTTCGCGTGTATTTCCACCCCGTACATCATTTTTTTCACCTGCAATGGCGTCAGGTACTCATCCTTGAAGCCCGTGGCATACGGTCCAATAAGCACAATGCGATCCTGAAAATACTCCGCAGGCACATCTCCGTTCAGTACAGCAGCGTAAGGAATCGCTTCATATTGCCCTGGCCGCTCCGTATAGGGAATATGAAACTGTCCAAATGCATCAAGCGGAAGCATATCCGCACTTACACTTTTGCCGAGGCGCTCCATGTACATTTTATAAATTGTCCAAGAAAAGCTTTCGACCTGCTCGCCCTCATACATAAAACGATATAAAGAGTTGCGTACAACGTGGTCGCGGTCCGGTATCGTGTTGATATGTCCAACCGCCGCTGCCGCTTCCTTAAGTGCCGGGAACGGCTCAGATATTTCAAGTGCGTCAATTGCGCCCTGCTTGGCTGAAGCTTCAAATGTTCCATATACGGGAAATACGACATTGCCCGCATTTTTCACTGCGCTGATTAGCGCTTCATCCGATGATGGATCGTCTGCCGACGGTGCAGGGAAAGTGACGTCAAACGCAATAACTGCCGGTTTTCCTTCGGAGAGCATATCAACCAATTGAGCATGAACATTTCGATTCCAAGGCCAGCTCCCAAACTCACTCACGCTTTCATCATCAATAGCGATAATGGCAATTTGAGTTTCGACAGGGCTTTCCTTTTGCATAAAACGATCTTGGAAAAAATAGTCCATTCGATCAAATGTTCCTCTATACAAGAAGAAAATAGCCAGTACAGCAAGCAGGGCCATAATATGTATAAGCTTTATTTTCATAATATCCTCCTTTCCCTTCTTTTCCGTCAAATGAGATGAAGCCACTTCCAATATGGAACACAGAGCACAGCTATAAGCAGAACCSCAAACGCATAACCGAGTGCAAGCTTCCCGGCTTGACGATGGGTAAACGCTTTCCCCTCCGAGCTGTAATAGGCAGTTAAATAGGTAGGGGACTGATAAGCAAAGAAAAACGGATCTGTTGCAAGCAATATGACAAACACGAGCACCCAAGGATGAATGCCTACTGTTTCTCCTAAAGGAACAATAGCGGTGATAAGTAAAATAACAGCTGGATCATCTCGAATGACTAGCGTAACGATAAAGGAAACGAGAATGACTGCAACAAGGAATAAGGCAGGCGTGCTGACAAAAACAGACATATGCTCTCCAAGAAAGGAGGATAACAGCTCAGCAATTCCTAGCTGCTCGGCGACGCCCGCAAAGCTAAATGCAGCCCCGAGAAACAATAAAAAAGTCCAATCTATTCCGGTAGAAACCGTCTGTTTATCGAGCACGCCGCTAATAACTAAAACCGCAAAACCCATCAACATAATCCATGTACTCTCAATCCCGTGAAGCGGTTGAAGCACCATAAGCCCAATGCAGCATATAATCGTCCAGAGCGATACTCGCTCATCCTTTGTAAGCGGGCCAAGCAGCTTCAGCTGTTCATTGAGCACTTCGCCTGTGACAACTTTGGCAGGCTCGATCTTACGGAACATAAAGAGCAATACGATAATCAACACAGTGCCAAAAATAACAAACCCCGGCAGCGCATACAATAACCATTGCAGCCACGATACCGATTGCTCTGTAGAAGCAAGGCCATAAGCCATAATATTGGTGTATGAGCCTGTCATAACAAAAGGCGCGGTAAAGCCAAAGAAAATCATAGCAATCAGCCCAAGGCCAGCGGCTCCCTTGCTCCTCTCTTCAAAGCCGAGCGATTCGGCGAGCGTCTGTGCCATCGGAACGCCAAGCGATACCTTGGCAGAGGATGAAGGAAGCAGCGGATTAAGCAGGACCCCGCCTGCAATAATGCCCCAAAGCTGTCCGCGGTAATGGGCAGGAAATCTTTTTAAAGCATGGAGTGCAAAGCGGTAAAAAATGCCTGATTTTGTTATTACCGCACTTATTGCCATAATAGAAATCATGAAGAGCCACGAGCTTGACGCAAATCCCGAGAGTGCCGTTTCCGGAGAGGCAACACCCCCCATCACCCACAGCATAATCATGCCAAGCGCCACAATGTAATCCGGCATAATCGGAACAATCCACATAATGACTGCGGCTAGCGCAATTCCGATAAACCGCATGCCCGCCTCAGATAAACCGCCAATAGGATCTAATAGGAAAGAAAATATGATGCAGAGCAGTGCCGCCATGACAGCCCCTGCTTCTGCAGCACGATTCCCCTTCAACAAACGTCCGGCGCCTTTCACAAGCACCTCGCTGCGTTTTCTAGCCAGCTTTTGTTTGGCTAACCCATACGCCCGATCAGCATCCGGCAATTCAACTTTATTGAAGGATAAAGTGCTTGCTAATGCATCCGCCAGCTTCAAGTAATCCAGCGCTTGATTGTTTCTGCCCACACGTCTGCTAAGCTCCGTTCCGCACTCGTACAAAAACAAAAGCTCATGCGATTGAAATTTGTTAGGCTGATTTAAAGAGGCTTCTATAACAGCAAGCCCAATTTCCGGCGCATTTTTCTCACAGTAAGGAAGATAGGTTTGCAGCACCGTGTAATTTCCTGCAAGTATATCTCTAGGGCAGCGGCTAATGGTACGAAAAAGCTCTGCGCGCTGATGATCCGTAACCTCTCCTTCTATGCGAGCATACGTGTCTAGCGCTGCTGGCCAGTTCCCTTTATCCGCTTGGATCATGATGAATGCGACCCAGTTGCCTTGAGAAACATACCACGAGGTCGCTTTTTCCAGCCATCCAGCCATCTCCTCGTACCCATACCGTTCCTTGCTTATATCATTAAGAACTGGCTTGATACCGCTTGCAAGAGTCAACCATTCCGATGTTAATGGATCATCTTGAAAGCACTCCCGAAGGAAGAGATTTTCTGAAAGCTCCCTTTGCATCGTCATGCCATAGGTATGCTCCACAAGCCCTCTGCTAATAAGAGGAACATGTGCGCACCACTGCAGAAAACGAGCCGATAGCTCGCGCAATTGTCCAAGCTCATACGTAATTCGCTCGGATTCCGTTTTCTTAGATGCTTGAAGCTTCGCATTCGTTGCGATCAATCGTTGCGAAAGCAGCTTGATGAAATAGGATGAGAAAATTGCATTCTCAGCAACAAGGCGATCAAACATCCTGCTGTCAATGATATGCAGTACAGCATCCTCCGCAGCTACGGCCTCAGCAGACCGCGCTTCCCCAGTAAGCAGAGCCATTTCACCAAAAACCTCGCCTGGCCCAAGCACGGCAAGCGAACGCCGAACGCTGTCATCCGTTTTTGAGAATAGCTCAATCGTGCCGCTTTCTATGATGAACATTTGATCGCCATGCTCGCCTTGATGGAACAACCTCGTTCCCGCAGGAATCTGTTGTTTATCAAGCATCCCCAGCAGCTTCGCAAGCTCTACATTAGAGAGCCCTTTAAACATATCGATACCTGTGAGCTTCACTAATCTATCTAC